>JAFXIF010000023.1 GCA_017533325.1 Alphaproteobacteria bacterium | reverse complement strand
CTAAGGGTTTTTATTTGCCTCTTAGGGGAGCGTTTTTTTTAAGGCTGTTCTTTGAGGCTGGTGGTTTTTAAAGCGCATCTAAATTGAAACCCAAGCTCTTATGTACTTCAATTCCGACTAACCTTTCGCTCAGTGTTATTTGGCAATAACACTTTCTCAAGGAGTCTCATTGCTTATCACCAAAAAACAATAATTACTTTTATTGTTTTTTGATATAAGTATTTTACTGTTATAAGATTTCATCTTCAGAGGGATTTGTTTTTTCTGTTGGGGTGTTAGATGTGGGGTTCAGATTTTTATTTTCTATATTAAAATAGCTTACTAATGTTTTTTCATTTAACAATTTAACATCTAGATTTTGAGCAAGTTTTTTAGCCGATAGGGTGTAAGATTGATTACTTACAACCAGTGCTTTTGTACATTGATAAAATACTTTTCCAGCCGCAACTTCTTGAACAGCTTTGTTGCCAACAGGTTTTGAATAAAATTTACATTGAATAGCAATTTTATCAGTATCAGTTTTTACGATTAAATCAACACCTTGATCGCCTGTTTTGGGTGTTTTTTGAACATTAAATCCATAAAGGTATAAGATGTTTTTGATGTAATCTTCGAAATCTTCACCTGTTTTTATTTCTTTTTTTGTGGCTTTATAAATATATTCATTTAAAAATCCTTGTGATAATTTTGGATAGAAATAATCGTTAAAAACTGTTTTATAATCATCCAATGAGTATCTATCTTCTCCTGATAATTCATTTAAAAAGACATTTTCAAAAAAATAGTTTAATTCTTTAAACCAATCCTCATCATGCCAATGTCCATAGTCATCTTGATATCTGAGTTGATTAAATTTTGTATATAAGACATCAAAGTGTTTGTCGATTATTTGATGGGCTTGTAACAGAGCATTTTCTCTCAGTCTTTTTTGATTATCTTCCCTTTCTTTTATTTTGTTAGGGTTGTTTATGAAAAAATAAACACTCATTCCAATTAAGGAAAAACATATTACAAAAAAAGGATTTTCTTCATCTTTGAGTGTTGTGGCAATAACCAAAGATACGATACCAAAAAGAAGACATAAGATAGGTTTGAACAACCAAGTTTTAGAATGTGTTGTTTCATCGTTTTTATCTTTAATAGAGTTTTGTGAGTTATTTGTTGTATTTTCATCAAGATATAGCATCATTAAAACCACAGAAAATACAAGAGCGACAGCAATTAAAATAGCTGAAAATACTTCTAAATTTGACATTTTTATCACCTATAAAAAATAAAAAAATATATTTTTTAGGTATCATACATAATCTAAAATGTCAAATTTTAAATCCATTATACGTATTTTTATTTTCCCAAGTTTTCCATTTTAAAGCGCAATGAATATATGGTTAAAAATTGTGATTTCTTAATTTGCTATGTGATATCTGAGTGGGGTGGGACATACCAAGCCATGCAAAAAGCAAGGCACTCTAAAAAAAGAGTTTTTAATTTTGCTCCGTTAAGGAACGTTTAGCTTTTTTTGGTTTGTGTCTTGACATATTTTTGTATGTTATACATTATTAAATTTATTAAGAATAGGGGGAATTATGATTACAAAAGAAGCGTTTTTTTTAGATGAATCATATTTGAAATTGAGTCTAAAATAAAAGCTATGAGGGGTAGAAGCTGTTAATTCAAAATAAAAAAACATCAAAAAAATATCGATTATAGTATAGTTGAAGGGTTATGAAGTGCTTTTAGCTCTTGTGAGTATTTTTGTTGTTATGACAAAAAAATTTACAAAATTTCAATTTTTATGGTATAATAGATATAGGCTATTAAAAAAAAGGGGGAGGGCAGGATCATGACAAATCAACCAAGCATTACTTTTCAAAGAGTTGTTGATGCGATACAAAAGAATGAAAATGCTCTTCAAGTTGTGCAAGAATTTATTCGTGTCCATCCGAATGCTGTTAATCAAGGGGACAAAAATGGGGTTACTTTATTGCACTATGCGGCCGAAGTTGGGAACAAAGATGTTGTTTCTTGTTTACTTTTAAATGGTGCCCAAAGTTTTGGAGTCGGGGCAGATGTTGTGATCGGAGGGACTCAAGCTATTCAAGGGTACACTCCCTTACATTTGGCTGCCAAAAACGGGCATAGAGATATTGTTCAATATCTGTTAAATGCAGGGGCAAATTCTCAAAGCAGAACAAGATGGCGGGGAATGTTTCGAGGAGATACGCCGGCTGAAGTTGCAAAAACAGATGAGATTGAAAGATTAATTGACAGCTCTTCAAATTATACAACGGAAAGGATATATCACTATCTGAAAGATATAAGAGCTGATCAGAGCAATACTATTTTGTCTCTTATTCAAAATGGAACGAATTTAACAAGAAGAATAGGGTCAAATCAATCCACGCTTTTGCATATTGCGATTTCTTATGAGGCTTCAGAAGAGGTTGTTAAAGCATTGGCTGATTCCGGTGTTTTAATTAATATACAAGACAGAACAATGAATACGCCTTTACATATAGCTGTTGAAACTTTTTCCCCTGAAATATTGCAATATCTTATTCAAAGGGGTGCCAACGTTGATGTGAAGAACATTCATGGCGAAACGCCGTTGCTTAAATTACTTAGGTCTGATAGGTTTTCTGCTCAAAATGTTGATTGTTTGCTTTTAAATGGCGCTGATCCGAAGGTCGCGGACCAAAGAGGCGAAACTGCTTTACATTATGCGGTTTTTAGAGATCACACAGAGGTTATTGACTCATTAATTAAACATGGGGCTGATGTAAATGCGCAAACAGATTCCAAATATACTCCTTTACACAATGCGGTATTTCAAAAAAATCCGAAAGCAACCTTTTTGTTATTAAGGGCGGGGGCGGATATTACTCTCGTTGATCAAAATGGAAAAACTGCTTTAAGACATATTCGTGAAATTAATGCTCAAGGGCCCGGTCGCACAGTTAATGGCGTTTGTGTTGAGTATATGTTAGTGGCGCGTGAACAAACCGATAAAATGGATGAAGTCGCTTATTTAAGTTTATGTCAAGCGGTAACAAAAAATCAGCCCTCGGTTGTAAAAGCGTTGGCAACGATTTTTCAAGAAGGAGATGTTAAATTATCATCTGAAAATAAATTGAAATTGATTCAGTTTGCTGGTTCCAATGACTTATTGAGAGAAAGCTTGCTGGCTTTACCTGTTGTGACACCTGAAAGACCGGCGCAAGAAGAAACAATAAGGGCGGAAGATGTTGCGATGGCTCTTCCGGATGCTCCGGTAACAGATAGTGCCATAGAAATGACGGCTCCACAGCAATTAGAACCGATTCAATTACCTGTTGACCCGATATCATTAGGGGAAGAGGAAGGACAAACGATGGCAACGCCAGTTGATGTATCTGTTCCGGAAGTTGATTTGACGGCTGTTTTGCAAGGAGCAGGGGTAAGAGAACCTGTAAGTCCATCGGTAAATTCTCCAACTCAAACATCAGCGCTCCCTCAAAATCGACAACCTGTTGCCGGTCAAACACCATCTCAACCGGAAGCTCCTGCACCGGTTGCACCACAACAACCTTCTCAACAAGAAGGTGTTGTGCCAGTGCCTCAGGCACCAACTCCTCAACAAGAATCGCCACAAGATGTGGCGCCAACACCAAAGCCGGCAGAGGAAAATCAAACAGCCATTGAAGAGGAACAAGCGGGGCAAGAAGCGTCTGTGATTCAAGTGATTCGGCATCGATATGGTGCAACGGATCAAGAACACCAAGATGTTCTTGCGCAAGCACAAAGGCGCAATCGCTCTCGGTTGGATTATCGGCGTAGAGGTCGGCGCAATCGCTCTAAACCGACACCATATCAAACGGCAATTAATAATATTCGCAAAATGGAGGCGTTAGGGCTTCTTCCCAAAGGACCGAATGGGGAAAGCAATGCTGAAGTTTATCTTTATCGCTTATATCAGGCGCAGCAATTTTATCATCCGGATGAAATGTTGATGACTGAAAGTGGCGAATATCGAAGAGTCAGAGATTTGTTTCGCTCAAATGACGGCAAATCTCTCAATCGGGTATATCGCAACTTGATTGCAAGAGAATTGTCTGAAGATCAATTAAGAGCTTATGCGCCAACTCTTTTAACAGCTGAAAGATGTATTGATGAAAAAGGCCATGATAGAACACAGCATTCAAATTCTGTGAGAGGAAGAAGTTTCCGTCCGGGGAGAAGTCATAATATTGAAGAGATATCTGAATCTGTAACCAAAACGCTGGAAGCAAACGCAGAATCTGTTCCGGAATATACTCATTCTGATATCGATCAATCAAAAAGAGTTGCTGTTTTGGGAAATAACCAAAATATCGGTTAAGCATTTATTTATTTAAAAATAAAAGAAAAAGCTTGCCTGATTTCTTATTTTCCTTTAAAATAGAAGTATATATACATCACTATTTGGGGGAAATAGGCAATGACTTTATCGCGGACGGGGCTGAAAGAATTATCGAAAAGATATAAAAATATCTTGCTGAAATGCTTTTGGCTAAATGCATTTGTTTGCGGATTATTGCTGATTCCTTTTGGTGCTGTAAATGGCGCTGTTATCGATTCAGACACCATGTCGGCCACAGATGTATATGACACGCTTGAAACACAAGGTGTTTCTTTTAAAGATTCTGTTTATATTAATGTTCATGATAACGCTTCTTTTACGCATACGGCTTTAAAAAATTCTGAAGGCCAATTTCTTCCGGTTAATCTTGGAAAGTTTACTGTTATAAAAGACAGTAATGCCCAAACAAATGCCTCTTTAACGTTTATAAACGGGCTTTATGAATTAACTTCTTATATTGCCGGTGGAAGTTCTCAAGATAAAATTCATTTTGAAAATGCAACAATAAAGGTTTTTGACCAGGGTGATCGGTATACGGGGATAACATATTCTTTTGATGAAAATACAATACTTGACTTAAGAGATCCGGAATCTCAAGGAAAACAGGTCATTGAATTTGAAAATATGGCCGGAGAGGGAGCTTTAATCGGTTTTTATATTACAAATACCGGTTCGGACCGATTAATTTCCCAAAAAAACAAATATGAGTTTAATTTTGACCCGCTTTTAATTTCTTTGGCTTCAAATGTTGAAAAAGATAAATTATATAGGGTCCAGCCTTTGGGTGGTTTGGCCGAATTTAAAGATTCCTTTGCTACAAATGGCGTTTATACAGCGCAAACAAGTCAAGAGGCCAGTATTTTTAAAGTTGTCAGAAATGATGAAAATGATGCCACTTCTTTGTTACAAACAATTGAATTTACATATAAAGGGAAAACAAATGAAAATACGCTTGCCTCATTCAATCAATATGAGGGGGACGGCTTATTTTATCATGATATCAATGAGTCTTATAAGGTATCGGGAGATTTAGGGGAAACAGGGTTTGGCGAAAAAACAATTAAGGGTTTGGCGCCAAGCAATTCTTCCTCGCCATTGATCAGTAAAATCGAAGCAACTGATGCTAATGGAAATGGGGTTTCATTATTTAATCTTAAACAAGATACCACCGATCAAGGGCGCACGGCTAGCCTTTTATTGAAGGATTTAACGATTGAGGGTGCTGAATTAGTTTTAACAAGTGAAAAAGAATCCGGCTTAGTTGTCTTAAACAATGTGCAAATTTTAGGACAAAATTCAGGACTAATTGAAAATGGAGCCCTCTTAAATGTTGAAAATTCAATTTTAAAAAATGTTACGAATACCGGAACGGCAACCTTAACAGATACTCAAGTTCAAGGTGATTTAAGGGTAGAAGAGGGCGCGCTTTCTTTTGTTGCTACCCAACCAAATAAGGTGATTGAAGTCCAAGGAAAAACAACTGTTTCATCATTGTTAAATGTCTCCGGTCAAGGAGCTGTTACTCTAAATGGTGTTTCAGGTAACGGGGTCATTCAAAATACGGCAAAGTTAAATGTTGTTTCTGAAACCAACAATTATTCACTCATGAAAAAAGGGATAGAGGAAGCTCTACATATTGAAAATAAAGGGGAACTTAACCTTCAAGGCGTAACGCTTTTTGATATTACTCAAGAAGAGACGGGCAGTTTATCCTTAAAAGGAAACAATACGTTAATTGGAAAAGAATCCAAAATTTTAGGCTCTGTTCAAAATGAGGGAGAACTTGTTGTGGGGGCTCAGCATAACTTATCTCTTGGGTCTTCCTTGTCAGGAAACGGAACTTTGATTATGAATGAGGGGTCTGTTTTAGATGGGTTGGCTGAATTTGAAACAACAAATAATTTAATCAGCCTTGGAATGACCTTTGGGCATAACATAAAGCACCTTAAAGCCGGTAACTTAACTGTTGAAAAAAACACACTTTTGGATATTAAAAACATTGATGTCACAGTTAAAGAGATTGTTTTAGCTGAAAATTCAACTCTAAAAGTTTCTTTAAACGGATTGAATGATTATGGGTCAATAACGGCAACGAAGTTGGACTCTCAAACAGGGGCAACAATAAAATTTGATTACGGAAAGGATTTTACCGCCGGTGTTTATCAAATTTTCAAGGTTGAAAATATCGCCTCTTTGCCACAAATTTTAAATTTGAATAATGATTATATTTTAACCGATTTAAAAAATGGCAGTTATTCGTTTACATTAAAAGAACAAGATAATCTGATTCATTTTATCTCAAATGAAAACAATAAAAGAGCGGTTGGAGCCATTCAAAAAGGACAAGGAACCAATGACTCATTTAACGCCATGCAAAAAGAATTATCGGACCTTTTACGCTCCGATAATCCGAAAGCTGTTCAAAAAGGCATCAAAGCAACAGAGGCAGTCGGGGCGAATTTTTCTTCAACCGTTCAATCTGTGGCCGTGGAGCAAATTGGAGCGCTTGTGAATGCCATTGGGTTAAATATTCAATCAGAATCAAATGTCAGCGGTCGTTCGGGAGGAGGGAACGCTCCAAGAGCTTCTGTTTGGACTAAAGCCCTTTATTCAAAAACAAAAGATTCTTCACATGGCAGTTATAAAATTCATGGCACAGGTGGTATTTTAGGGCTTCAAACAAAGGCAACAAAGGATTTGACGCTCGGTGTCGGCTATGCTTATAATTTTGCGGATGTTAAACAAACGGGGCGGGATACAACCGTTCATAATAACACGGCATTCGGATATTTAAAATATCAACCTTGTAAATGGTTCGTTGATGGGATTTTGTCTTATACACGAGGGCAATATGAGGAGGAAAAATACATTCTTTCATCAAGTGGAAAGGCAAAGTATCAAGTGGACGTTTTGGCCGTTCAATCACTTATCGGGTATGATTATTCTTATAAAGGCGTTCTTTTAACTCCCAAATCAGGCTTAAGATATATGAAAATTAATCAAGAGGGATATATGGATTCATTTGGAACAACCGTTGACCCTGTTTCTTCTGATTACTTAACATTTATGCTGGGTGGGGATTTTTATATGCCTTATCGAACGGTGAAAGGATTTTCTGTTCGCCCGACAGGGTCTGTTTTGTTCGGATATGATTTAAAAACGGATGATGTAAAAGGTGTTAACACGCTTTCTAACGGCTCTTCTTATGTTGTTCAAGGAGATGCTTTACCTCGGTTTAGCACGAATGTTAAGTTAGGGTTGGAAGTTGAACTTAATGAAAAAACAACATTTCATTTGGAATATTTCGGGTCATATAGAAAGTCATATCAAGACCATGGCGGTGTGTTAAAATTAAGATATAATTTTTAATTGGAATTTAAGGAATAAAAATAAGCGGATGAAAAATGTCATCCGCTCTTTTATTTTTAACAAAACTTCGCCTTCTTCAGTTATAAAGAGTTTTGAGGTGTTAAAATCCCTTTTTGGATTAAAATATTTTTCCCGATAGCAACTCTTTCTCTTAAAGTATCTTTTTCAATCGGTTTTGGATTTTTTTGGAATTCGCCGTATGCGCTGACAATTTTTATTAATAAATTATCAAATTGACTGTTTTTATTTAAATTTTCATCAATACTTTCAATGATATGTTTAAATGAGTCAACATCTAACGGAACCAATTTGTTCTCATGAACAGAATAAAAAGTTGATTCTTTTTCATCTGTTTTAATGCGATAGAAACAATTGTTTAAATATCCTAAAATGATATTTGTATCATTCGCGGTGATAATAACAGGCGTTTGATTATTTTCAGCTTGAATCATCTTTAAATAAGCTTGTTCGGCTGTTTTTAACTCTTTAAGAGCGCGTTGCTCTTGAATGCGTTTTTGAGCCTCTTCTTGTCTTTTTCTTTTTTCTTCTTCTTTTTGGGCTAATTTTGCTTGACGTTCAAGTTCTTTTGCTTTTTTTCTTTCTTCATTTTTTGCAGCATAAAGTTCTTTATTTTGCATAAATTTTTTAAAATCACGTTCTCTTTTGATTTGTTCTTCCGAGCGGACAGCAGGTTTTTGAGACTCTTTTGTTATCGGCGTGCAATTAAAACGTTCTGTTGCTTTTTTATTCTTTTCAATCATAACATTAAGTTGTCTTATGATTTCTTCTGTCATTTCATGTTGTGGAATTTTTGATAAAATTAATTTTAAAAGCTTTTCGGCGCGAAGTCCGATAACATTTTGACCGCTAAAACGCGTATTTTGGTTTTTTTGCCAACGAATATAAACTTCATTATCGCCTTTTGTTTCACGCATAACAAGAAAATGTTTGTTATCCAAAATGCCAAAACAATAAACCGGATCAATGGTAATGTGTTCTTTGCTTGTTCTATATAAATCAACAGAAGTTGGTGTTGCAGTCATAAAAAAACTCCTTAAAGTTAAAATTTTTTTAATTATATCATAAAAATATAATTTTGTAAACATTTTTTTATAAAATTCTAAAAGAGGGTTTTTTACTTCATAAACATGGATAGGTTGGCGTGGAAAGTTCTATTTCATAAAGAAGATTTACTTTATTATTTTCAAGGCGCATTTTTTTTTGAATTTTTTTCTTTTGTCCGCATTGATAATATATTCATAGATTTATTTTACAAGGTGGAATTGTTTTAAAAGAAAGGGGTTCTTTTTGTTGCAAAAGAAAGCCCCCTCCTAATAACCACAATAATAAGATGTTAATTATTCTTATTAAGTCTATTTTTCTGTTTTGATAGAATTATTTTGATAAATTAAGTCTAAAGTTGTTATATCTGTTTGGGTTGGCACTTCAAAAATTAATGAACCTTGGTGTGTGCCTTTTTTTAAGGTTAATTGTGTGAATGGTTTAATATTATATTCCAAAAGGAATTTATCCTCTTTCAAACGCGGATAGGTATTGTTTCCTGATTTTAATAAAATTTCTTTTGATTTAAAAAGGTCTGGCGAATTCCCATCATTTTTTGCTTGGATTTGAACCAGAATAAATTTAAAACCTTCTTGCGGTTTTTTTTCGCGTTCTTCAACCGCGCTGTCCCCTGTATATAACTCATAGGTTTGGGTTGCTTTAAAAAGTTCTTTTGCTTCAAAATCAGACCTTGTGATATGCCAATCGCAAAAAGCAAGGGCAGGGAACATATACCAACTTAAAAAGAATAAAATGTTTTTCATTTTGTATCTCCTGTGTAAATTAAAACAGTGTTTGAGTTAATCGGAACAATTAATTTTTGTGTTAAATAAAATACGTTTTGACCGTTTTTGTTAAAGTAATCTGCTAATTCTAATCCTTTTTTTTGAAGAACTGGAGGATCAATAACAGTATCTTCAAAAAAGATTTCTTTGATTTTTTCCTCATCAATAAGAACGGGACTTGGGAAAAAATGGGATTGCTCTTGTTTTATTTTTAATGTTTTTTGAATGCCGGAGCCGGTAAAAATATATGTTTTATTTTCTTCTTGAGCCGCTTTATCTTGTTTGTTATCCATAAAAACGGCGCATCCGATTGTTTTTTTAGTGGCTTCATCAATAAAAATACCAAATCCGTTTGTTTTAATCTCATTAATGTTATTAAAGATAATCACGTCATTAAGCTCAAGCAAATCCGGTGTTAAGGAAATAACTTTCCTGACATTTGCCCCATGTTTGAAAATCATGGATTGGGTCGGATGTTCAAACCAGATCGTTTTATGCTTAATTTTATTTGAAACGAAAACATGTGTATTCGTTAAGCAATCTCCTTTGGAAATATCAATGTTTTCAGCAATATTAAAGGTGCCGTTTTCAAAGACATTGGTGATGGTGACGATATGATTTTGCGGTAAAACAGTCAGCTGCATATCCCTTTTTAATTTATTTTTATATGAGCCAGTCGGATAATAATATCGTTGGATTTTAAAAAGTTTACTTGTTAAAATATGAGCGGTTATTTGATCTTGCTTGATATAAGAATGATTAATAGCCTGTTCATATAAAAAATCAATCACCTGGCTTGTGTTTTCGCCCGTTATCGCGCTGACAGGGATAATTTTATATGAAAAATTATAGGTGTTTAAAATATTTGAAAGCTCCGTTTTAATCAGATTAATAATATCCGCTTTTTTGATTTCAGGCAATAAATCTGTTTTTGTTAAGCAAATCAAGATATTTTTTAATTGAAATAAATCGCAGATTTCAATGTGTTTTAATGTTTGCGGTTTTATGCCTTTGGTTGTGTCAACAACAATAATAGCCGTATCGGCTTCTGCGGCTGCAATGGCCATGTTTTTAGTGTATTGCTCGTGGCCCGGGCAATCTAAAATATGGAATCTGATGTCATTATAATCAAAATATCTATGAGCGACATCAATGGTAATTTGCTGTTCGCGTTCATCTAAAAGGCCATCTAAAAGCATGGCTGGTTCTAACTGGGCAGACCCGTTTTTATGTGAGGCTTTTAAAGCATCTTCGATTTGGTCTTTTTTAACGTTATTTGTATCTAAGAGCAATCGACCGATTAAAGTTGATTTTCCGTCATCAACATTACCGCAACAGATAAATTTAAATAAATGTTTCATTAAAAGTAGCCTTCCTTCTTTTTCTTTTCCATTGATCCTTCTGTATCATAATCGATGATTCTTGTGATTCTTTCCGTGAATTGTGATTTTTTAATTTCATCAATGATTTCATCAAGGGTGGATGCCTCGGATTCAACTGCACCGGTTAACGGATAACATCCTAATGTGCGAAAACGAACTTTTCTTAATTCGCCTGTTTCATCTTGGGTGGCAATCAGCATGCCTGAGGATAATTTTTTTACGCGTCTTTCTTTTGCAAAATAAAGAGGAACAATATCAATGTTTTCTTGTTTAATATATTCCCAAATATCCAGTTCCGTCCAATTTGAAAGAGGGAAAACTCTTAAAGAGGTTGTGTTTGTATAAAAGGTATTGTAAAGCGGTGAAATTTCCGGATTTTGATTTCTCGGTTCCCATTTATGATATTGATTTCTGACCGATACCATTCTCTCTTTTGCTCTTGATTTTTCTTCATCTCTTCTGGATCCGCCGAATGCGATTTTAAAATCGTATAAATCCAAAGCTTTTTTCAAAGCCTCTGTTTTCATAACGTCCGTATATCTGGATCCATCGGTAAACGGGTTTAAATTTTGAGGATTTTTATAAACAAGCAATTTGATTTCATTTTGAATCTTATCCCTGAATTCATACATTTCCTTAAATTTGTATTCTGTATCAATATGCATGAATGTAACAGGGATAGGTAACGGATGAAAAGCTTTTTTAAATAAATGTAAAAGGCAAGAAGAATCTTTCCCGATGCTGTAAAAAACAACGATTTTTTCAAAGTCATTTGAAAAACAAACATCCCTGATTAAATCGATTGCTTCGGCCTCTAATATTTTTAGGTGTTGCATATTTTAACCTCGTATAAATTTAATAAACATGATAAGATTTGTTATCAAAATAATTATCCCGATTAAGAAACATAAAATTCTGGGATTAATTTTTTGAATAATATAAACGGCAAGAGGCGCCGCCAACACGCCTCCAATGATAAGTCCGGTTACAATGCTGAGTGATTTGAATCCGATAACTAAAAAAAAGACAATGGATTGGGTTAATGTAACAAAAAATTCGGCGGTATTAACTGTTCCGATTGTTTTGGCCACCTCTTTTGATTGTCCGATAAGAGAACCGTTTACAATCGGTCCCCATCCGCCTCCACATAAAGCATCGCAAAATCCGCCTAAGAAACCAATCGGGGTGATGAGCTTTATTTTTTTCTTATGCTTAAAATTATTACAGGCTTTTTGCATTAATGAGCAACCGATTAAAATAAGATAGACGGTGATAATCGGTTGAATAAAGGTTTGGGAAACAAAAGATAAGCAAATTGCCCCTAAAATACCCCCGATAACACCGGCAAAAACGATTTTTTTTAAGAGCTTAAAATCAATGTTTTTGATTTTTAAATGGGAAAGAGCTGAAGCTAGCGTTGTGAAAATTTCTGAAAAATGAATGCCGGCACTGATTTGAAGAGCAGGAATGCCCATGACGGTTAAAATAGAGGCAACAATTGTGCCGTATGCCATTCCGATGCATCCGTCAATTAAATTTGCGCAAAATCCGATGAGGATAAACCAGAGTAATTCTTCCATTATTTTTCTTCTTTCGGATAAAATGAAAAGCTTTGAATGCCGTAAAAATATGTCTCTCCACCGCGATAAATAACCGCATCAAAAAGCTTTTCTTTTGTTTTTAAATCAAACCTGAGTAATCGCCCGGTGCCCCAACCGATTTGTTCGTTATCCAATATAACGCTGGCATAAACAGTGACATTATTTGTGTCTGTATCATATATCACGCTGCTGCCGGAAGCGGAATAAAACTCTAACGGCATAAACCAAACACTTTGAACAGTTTTCTTTTCAGGGTCAATTTTAAAAACTTGGGCATTCGAGTTTCTGGTTGTGACCAAATTTTTATCATAAACTGCACCTGAATTATCAAAGACACTGATATATCCTTCTTTTGTTATTTTGGCATCATGAGTTTTTGTCGGCCATTTAAATTCATTTGATTTTAAAGAGCCTTCCTGATGCTTTAAGGATAAAGGTTTTCCTTTTGAATCAAGAGCCGTTAATAATTTATCTTCCAATGAAGGACCTTGCCCGTTTCTGCCTGATTTTTCAAAGCCTTTATGGGGCGATAAAATAAAGAGGGGTTCTTTTGTTTTTTCATGAATTTTTTGAAGGCCTGCATGACGGCAAGAGATTAAAATTCCGTTATCTTTGGCATCATAGGCAACAGAATTGATGTGACACCAATTATTAAGGCCATAATTTTGGGTATCTGATTTAATAATAACGGATCTGTCCGGATTTAAAATTTCAGCCAAATCGATGACGTTCACCGTTTTTCCCGTTTGATAATCAATTTCGATAATAAATTCTCTTTGGGTTTGGGCTTGTTTTTGATTAAAGAGAGCTTTTTTATCGGTAAAAGAACCAATGACTAAAAAGTTTTTATTTGGTTTTTGCGTTAACCCATGGGTAAAGGAAACAAAATTTTCGGGATATTGATATGTTTGCTTTTTTTGCCCTAACAAATCATAGCGGATAAGTCCTAAATTCCTGTCTTCAGCGATTAATTCGCCATTGATATAGTAAAGCATTTCAAAGTCGCCTTTAAAACTCATTCGAATATGCCCGTCTTCATCAAAAACAATCCCGTCATGAAGGTAATGAAAAATATTTTGAGTGTCTTTTTTCTCTTTAACAATATAAAGGGCTCTTTTATTGACCTTAGGCGTTTGAATGGTGATGATGCTGGTTTGTTTTTCTTTATTTTTATTGCTGGCTTCAATTTGAATTTGATTGAGATGATTGGCATATAATCCTAAAACAGGAATGGTGTGTTCGCTTTTAAACTCATTAAAAGAATAAGATAAGGATGGCGTGCCGTCTTTTTTTTGTATTGTTAATTTAATTGTTGACTCTTCAGGCGTTGAAAATTTTAATAAGGCTGAGAGTTCATTTCTTGAAAAAGGATTTTGGATAACTAAAGGTTCTTCCAATGAATAAGCCATTTCTTCATATTGAGCATTAATTTGATCTAAACGATTTTGATCGTTTTGAACGGCAAAAGCGTTTAGGGAAGACATCATGAATATAAAAAACAAACAGTGTTTCATCATACTTACCTATCAAAAATACATAAGCCTTGGGCGGTTGTAGCGTTATTTTTATCTGTGTTATAAATTGTTGCATCATTTAAGTCAACATAATAAGCTTTTTGGGTTCCAGTAATTTCTTCAAGCCAGAAAAAACCGCGATGCCCATATTCTTTTTTAATAGGATAAAATAATTTATTGTCTAAACACCCTAAACCTGTTTTTGAACAGTTAAAATCTTTTCTTGTTGCCAAACGAAAATTTTTTCCAAGTTGTGTGCAAAACGAAACGGCTTTTGAATGCGAAAATAACTCGGTTGATAAAACAAAAACTTTTTTGTTGATTGTAACCGGTGTATAAAATCTTTGTTTGATGTCTTCTTTTTTAGAGACAGAAAGAGAAGAATAATCAGCTTTTCTATCGCAATATCTTCCTTTATAATTTTCAAAACAAATGCAAGCGCCACTCCAAGAACCGGCGTAACCTTGTTGGCAAAGAGCCGGATCAAATTTTTCTTTCTCTGCAAGAGCCTTTAATTCATTTTTTGGATGAGGAAAAAATAAAGGCAGTATTGCAATAAGGATGAAAAAAATAAGATAGGCAAAAAATTTTTTCATAAGACTTCAGCTCCCAATTGCATAAAACGTTATCATTTATTTTTTAATAAAGCAAATAAATTTTAAAAAATTTTTTGTTGCTTTTCATTTGTTGATAGTATATAAAGATAGGATAATTATAGTAAAATGAGGATGAAAATGGCTCAAATATCTGTTTTTAAAGCTGATTTACCGGATAATATTTCTTTTAAAGGCCAAGTGGCTATTGATACGGAAACAATGGGCTTGAATTTGTTGCGAGACAGGCTTTGTTTGGTTCAGCTTTCTGACGAACAGGGAAATGCTTATTTAGTTCAAATTATAAAAGGGGTGGATTGTCCGAATTTAAAAAAAGTTTTAACGGATAAAAATATATTGAAAATTTTTCATTTTGCCCGTTTTGATGTTGCCAAAATTTTAAATGACTTGAATGTGATGGTTCAGCCTGTTTATTGCACTAAAATCGCCTCAAAACTTTCAAGAACTTCATGCCCGTCGCACAGCTTAAAATCGCTTTGTTATGATTTGTTGGGCGTTTCTTTGGAAAAAGAACAGCAAACATCTGATTGGGGAAGTGAAGAGCTTTCGCCTGCGCAACAGCAATATGCGGCTAATGATGTTTTATATCTTCATCAGTTAAAAGAAAAATTGGATCGGTTGCTTCAACGAGAAGGAAGATATGAATTGGCGATGGAGTGTTTTTCCTTCTTAGGAACCAGAGCCAAACTCGATTTGCTTTCGTTTAATGAACCTGATATTTTTAATCATTAAGGGGAGGATAAAATGACAAAAGATGAATTAATTCAAAGTGCTTGTCAGGTAATTGATAAAGAAATTAAGGGATTGGAAGTTTTAAAAGAATCATTTTCCGATGCTTTTGTTCAAGCTGTTGAAAAAATGATGAATGTTAAGGGGCGCATCATTATATCGGGAATGGGAAAAAGCGGTCATATCGGGCAAAAAATTGCCGCGACATTAGCTTCAACGGGAACGCCGGCTTTCTTTGTTCATCCGGGGGAGGCAAGCCATGGTGATTTAGGTATGTTAACAAAAGATGACTTGTTGCTTGCAATTTCAAATTCGGGGGAAAGTAAGGAAATGGCAGATATTATTTCTTATTCAAGAAGATTTGGTATCCCAATGATTGCCATTACCAGCGTGATGGATAGCACAATGTCAAAAGCCGCGGATTTAACGCTTTTAATTCCGAATAAAAAAACGGCACCGGAAGCTTGTCCGTTAGGGTTAGCGCCGACAACTTCAACCACAACAACATTGGCTCTTGGTGATGCGTTGGCTGTTGCTTTGATTGAACAAAAAGGGTTTTCAGCCGAAGAATTCAGGGACCGTCATCCGGGCGGAAAATTAGGAAATGTTTTGCTCCGGGCCCGTGATTTAATGGTCAAAGGTGATGAAATGCCACTTGTGCCGATTGAAATGCGTATGTCTGAAGCGCTTGTGATTATGACGGCAAAAAGCTGGGGCTGTTTGGGTGTGACAGATGATGAGGGCACATTGGTCGGTATGATAACGGATGGGGACTTGCGCCGTCACATGGGGCATGATTTAATTAATAAAGCAGCCGGTGATATTATGACAAAGAATCCTAAAACGGTTATTGGGGATATTTTATGTGTTGAAGTGTTGCGCTTAATGAATGAAAAAATGATCACCAATTTATTTGTTGTTGATGGACAAATGAAACCGCTTGGGTTATTAACAATGCATTTGTTGCTACAAATGGGTGTGGCTTAAAAACGGGAGATTTGATGTTCACATTACGTTTGCTGAAAATAAAAATACATTCGCGAAGGGTTTTCATCTTTAAAAGATGTTTGCCCATATTTGCATTTTTATTAGCGTCCATGATGCTTGTTTGGCCGGCTTTTGTTGAGCATAAAGAAAAATTTTCCGTTGCCGTTCCAAATGTTTCTTCGGTGCAAGGGTCTGATGTTGATATGGAAAATGTGCGTTTCTTTTCTAAAGATAAAAGAAACAATCCAATGAATATTGTTGCTGTTTCCGTTCAAGAAATTGATCCTGAAAAAAAGATTTTAAAGTTAAATAATCCTAAAGCAACCTATAAAACGGCGGATAACATTTTATTAACATCAGTCAGCCCTTATGGGTTAGCTTTTCAAAATGAAAAATATCTTTATTTTGAAGAAGAAATTATCTCAACCACCGATACCGGATATGAAGCCTTATCTGACAAAGTCACTTATGATTATGATCAAAACACGATTTCAAGTGATTCTCCTATTTTTATTAAAGGCGTTGGCGGGATGCTTCGAGCGGAAGGTTTTTTTATAACGGATAAAGGCGAAAAACTTAATTTTAAAGGAAAAACAAAAACGCTTTTGTTTGAAACGGAAAAAAACATCAGTGCGGTTAAAGATTTAACGTTTGAAAAACAAGACAGCTATTTTAAAAACAGCAAAAATGATGTGATGGTAACAAGCGAAAACGGTCTTATTATCAATCAAATGAATAAGAAAATTATTGCTAAGAAAAATGCGCATGTGTATCAAAAAAATGAACATGTAAAAGCCGAAAAGATTATTTTAACATATAAAAAAGATGCTTATAATAAAAATCAAATGGTAAAAGCCGAAGCTTATCAAAACGCGCAAGTTCTTTCTCAAAATAAAACAGCTCAGGCGGAAGAGATGTTTTTATATAAGGAAAAACAAGACATTTTAATGAACTTAAATTTGGTTCAAAATTATTATAAAGATGCTGATTCTAAAGCCATTAATCAAGTTGTTGTTTTAAATAAAAAAGCGCTTGTGAAAGAGGATGATTATTTGATTTTGGCGGATAAAATGTATGTTTTTTATAAGCAAACGAATTTAAAACAGTCTGAAATTGACAGGATTGTTGCTTTAGGGAATGTGAAAGCTTCAAATAAAACCCAACAAATCGAAGGCGCATACGGTATTTATAATCCGACAACAAAAATGATTGACCTTTATGATAATGTTCTGTTAAAACAAGGAAAGAGTGTTTTAAAAGGAGATTGGGCAAATTTAAATCTTGAAACAGGTTTAAGTAGCTTAAAATCAAAAGAAACTGAGCAAAAACGGATTAAAGGCAGTTTGATCGCTGAAGATTTTGAACAGGAAAGTGAGGAAAAATGATTGTGCCGCAACGAGGTCTTGTTGTAACGAACCTAAGTAAAAGTTACAAGAAAAGAACGGTTTTAAAAGATGTTTCTTTGTCTGTTGAACAAGGCGAAGCCGTTGGATTATTAGGTCCGAACGGGGCAGGGAAAACAACGTCATTTTACTGTGTAACGGGTTTGATATCTCCAAATACCGGTAAAATCACTTTAAACGGCATTGATATAACGAAATTTCCCGTTTATCGCAGAGCGCGGTTAGGCATTGGTTATTTGCCACAGGAAGCTTCAATCTTTAGGGGTTTAAATGTTGAAGATAATATCCGTGCCGTTTTAGAAGTTGTTGAAAAAAATAAAGAAAAACGGGAGCAAGAATTGGATTCTCTTTTAAAAGAATTTTCAATTGAACATTTAAGGTTTTCGCCTTCAAGGGCGCTTTCCGGCGGGGAAAGACGCCGTTTGGAAATTGCAAGGGCATTGGCATCTCGTCCGTCATATATTTTGTTGGATGAGCCGTTGGCCGGGATTGATCCGATTGCGGTTGGAGAGATTAAGGAGTTGGTTGCGCAACTCAAAAACAGAGGTCTTGGTGTTTTAATTACGGATCATAACGTTCGCGAAACGCTAAGTATTATTGACAGAGCCTATATTTTGCATGACGGAGTGGTGTTGAAACAGGGGACACCTGAAGAAATTATTGCTGATGAAAACGTCCGCAGAACATATTTGGGCAAAAACTTTTCTTTATAATAATAGTGAGGAATTTATGACACAAGTGAAAAAAATTGGTATTTTAACAAGCGGTGGAGATTGTTCCGGTTTAAACAGTGTGATTAGAAATGTTGTTTTTGCCGCAAATAGTAAAGGATGGGATGTCGTTGGTATTTTTGATGCAACGGACGGTTTATTTTCAAGACCGATGCGTTATAGGGATTTAAAAGTTGCTGATTTTGACTTCCCATATGCAGCTTTAGGCGGAACAATGCTTGGAACGAATAATACCGGTAACCCGCATATTCAAAAAAAAGCAGACGGCACAACTGAAGAGTTGACGGATGAAGAATTAAATGAACGTTTTAAAGACGGTGTAAAAGAATTGGGCATTTCAGCATTAGTTGTTGTCGGTGGTGACGGTTCAATGGCAATTGTCAGCAAATATTGCAAAATGGCCGGTATTTCAATGATTGGTATTCCAAAAACAATCGATAATGATGCACCGGGAACGGATAAAGCCATTGGGTTTGCAACAGCTGTCGGTGTGGTCACAAATGCGCTTGATAATTTAACAACAACGGCAACTTCTCATAACCGCATTATGATTGCTGAAGTTATGGGTCGTGGGGCAGGTCACTTGGCTTTAGAAGCCGGTGTTGCCGGATTTGCGGACGTTATTTTAATTCCGGAAGTTAAATATACTTATGAAAGTGTTGTTGCAAAATTAAAAGAAATTCAAAAAAAAGGAAAACGTTTTGGTCTTGTTGTGATTGCTGAAGGGGTTAAAACACCGGAAGGAAAGCATATTTTTGCAGCAAACGGAAAAACATTCCAAGGGGTGTCTCAATATTTTGTTGAACACTTGCAAGAAGAAGGCTTTAATGTCAGAGCCAATGTTTTAGGGCATATTCAACGTGCCGGTGTGCCGGTGCCGTCAGATCGTTTATTGGCTGCTCGATTTGCAACTTGGGCCGTTGATTTAATTGAAAAAGGCGAAGATAACAGAGTTGTTGTTTATCAAGAAGGTCGCGTAACAGATATGGATTTAAACCAAGTTTTGAAAATTGCGAATACACCGGTTGATCCAAACGGTTCTTTGGTTAAAACAGCCAGAGCTTTGGGTATTTATGTCGGGGAAGAAGATTAATTAACGCTTTGATACTTGCTTTTCGATAAAAAAAGCATTATACTAAGATATGTAACAAAGGAGTTTAAAATGGATAAAATTGAAAAACATTTGAAAGCATTAAAAGAAAAACACGCCGAATTGGAAATTAAATTAAATGAAGAAGAAGCTCGTCCTTTGCCGGACAGCTTGAAAATTCAAGAATATAAAAAACAAAAATTGGCTGTAAAGCAAGAAATCGAAGCCATTGAAAAAAAATAAAAATTTTTTTATAAGATAAAAAAGCCTTCTTTTGGAGGCTTTTTTTGTTGACTTTAGTTTCTTTATTTATATAAAATGCTTTTATATATTTTGAACGGGGAGAAAAGGAGACATATATGTTGAAAAATCCGTTACGGATGTTTAACTTATCCACATTTTTGCAAACACAAATTTTAATGTTACCTGTTTTGTTGCTTTTTTATCAAGAAAACGGATTAACGGCAGGTGATTATTTCTTATTTCAAGGTATTTTTTCAATTACGGCGCTTTTGTTTGAAATTCCGGCCGGCTATTTAGGGGACATTTTCCCGCGCCGAAATATGCTTATTTTTTCATTTTCGATGTTTTTATTGAGATTGATTTTGTGGTCATTTTTAGTTGCCGGTTTCCCGCTTTTTAAATCAAACGCTTATTGGATTATTTTGGCGGGGGAAGTCCTTTATTCTCTCTCAAAAGCTTCTTATGCCGGTGTGGCAGACGGATATATTTATGATTATTTGAAAAGCCAGCATAAGACAAACCGAATGCTTCAAAAATATGGCAAAATGAATTTTTGTATGTCTGTGGGAACTGCGATTGCCTCTTTCCTCGGGCCGATTTTATATCAACGTTATGGCTTTGCAACTTTAATCACAATGGAAATAATTTTTAATATTTCAGCCATTGGATTATTGTTCTTTTTGCCTAAAGTTCCTTCTGCAAGAAAACGGATCAAAGGATTGCGTTCAAAATATAAAGAATTGTTCACGATTTCTAAAAATGCCCTTCAAAATCAAAAGATTAAATATTATATGTTTTATTCCGGTATGTTGGCAGGGACAACAATGGTCTTTGTGTGGAGTTTTCAACCGTTAATGAAAACGGCGGGCATTCCGGTTGTTTTGTTTGGGGTTATTTATGCGATTAATCATGGGTGCCGAGCATTGGCCGGTATTTTATTGCCCAAAACGCTTGCCTGTATGTCCCTTAAAACCTTGGGAAAAGTGACTTTTACCTTGTTTGTTATTTCATTTTTATCATGTGCCGCCGTTGTGCGTTTTCAATCGCCGGTGTTGGGTTTTGCGCTTTTAACGTTTATTTGTATTGTAATTGGATTCCAATGGTCATTTACAATGGCAAATATTTCAAGACTTCATACATATATCGGATCTGAGGAACGGTCAACGGTTTCCTCTGTGAATAATATGATTTCAAGGTCTATTGCAGGCGGATTGCTTATCTTATTTAAATTTTTGTTGGATGACATTTCTCTTCAAAATTCGTTTTTTGTTTATTTAACGATTTTCTTGATAAGTTTATATCCGCTTTCAAAAATTTTAAAAGCAAAAGAAGCGTAAGGAATATAAAAGAAAAATCCTCACTTTTGTGGGGATTTTTTTTATTTAATTATAAATAGGATATATCATATAAAAAATCTTATAAAAAACATATTTTTCAATAAGTTATATCAAAAATCAAAGTCGGAAATTTAACGGTCGTTTTCTTTGCCGAACTTTTTCCTTTCCATACTTTTATTATACCATGGGTTTGAAATTTCGTGTCCAAAATTTTTCAAAAAAAATTGATGATTTTTTGATATTTTCTTTTAGCTCATTGATTTTAAAGGATTATTTTTTATTAAAAATTTGCATAAAAATTGATAAAAATATGAAATTTTATGTTTTTTGTTACAAAAAAACTACTCCAAAATCGGCAAAAAATAGCCTTTTTTTTAGCCTCATTTTTATGCCAAAAAACCGGCAAATCTAACGACCGTTAGATTTCCGACTTTCAAGATTCCAAGATCATTTAACAAAAGGAAAAACCATGTAAACATTTTTTATTTTTAAAGGAGGCATCCCATGACAAATTATTCAAGAACTACATTAAGAGAACTTAAAAAACGTTATCTCAACATACTCAAAAAATGCCTTCTTGCGAACCTGCTTGCTTTTTCTTTTGTTTTGCCGAGTATGGCAGAAACAGTCACAAATCCTGCAACCAATGAAGAATTATTAGAAGCTCTTTTAGACCCAACTAAACGAGTTATGATTACTATTCCGACTTTACAATATGAGATTAATTTGAACGGTAAAAAAATGACTTTACCAGTTACATCTGAGTTAGCCGGAGGTAAACTAAATGCTAATTCACATTCAGTTAAATTTACAGGTACCGGTTTATTTGAAGGGAATAAAATTGAAACAAAAGATGCAAGAAGCACCGGTGGCGCAGTGTATATGCAAAAAGGTATGACTTTTGAAAATGTTGATTTTAAAAATAATGAAGTAAAAAACACAAATAATATCGCTGATGGTGGGGCTATTTTTAATAGTATGGGAACTTTAACAATAACCGGACATGCAAATTTTATTGGGAATAAAGTTGACGGCTATAAAGAAGCTCATGGTGGAGCTTTATATAATTCGGGAGGAACTGTTCGTTTAAATACAGTGAACTTTGAAAATAATTATGCAAAAGCAGATACCTTATATGCAATAGGAGCTGGTTTGTATAGTGTTGGTGTTAATTCAGATGTTATAATATCTGGTCATAGTATTTTTAAAAACAATATTGTAGAGGGGAATATTATGGCTTCATCAGCCGGTATTTATAATATACAAGGGAAAATGGTTTTATCATCAGCTGATTTTGTAGAAAATGCTGCGGTTTCTAACAAAAATATTCAAGGTGGCGTTATTAACACCCAAACCGATTTAACATTTACGGGATTTTCTTCTTTTAAACGGAATACGGCTACAGGAAATGGTAATGTTTTAGGCATTGCAATTTCCAATTCTGGTAATTTATCCTTAAAAAACGCAGAATTCATTGAAAATAAATCTATTCAAAAATCAAACACCGGTGGTATTCTCTATACCACAAAACAATTAACCGCGAATCATTTGCTTTTTAAAGATAATTTAGTTTCTTCAAACGATGAATATGCTCAAAGTGCGGGACTTTTTGTGAATGGTGGCGAAGCAACGATAAAATCAGCTGATTTTATCGGAAATAAAGTGTATTCTGCTACCAATGTTGAAAATTATTGGGCAAATGGAGGTGCTTTACTGGCAAGCAATGGAATAACTACATTTACATCAACTGTGTCATTAAAAAACAACATAGCGGAAGCGTTGGGTTTAGGTGGTGGTAAGGGGGGTGGCATATCTATTTCAGAGAATGCTATCTTAAATTTTGATGGTTTAGTTTCTGTGATCTCTAATAAAGCAATATCAAAAAAAGGTAACGCTTGGGGTGGAGGTCTTTTTAATCAGGGAACATTAAATTTTAATTCAGATTTTCTTTTTGCTTCAAACAAATCAAAAAGTGGTAAGGATATCTATTATGAGGGACGAAATAATACAGCCTCAATCAATATTAATGGTAATATAGGGACAGTTGGAACAATTGAAGGTGGTATTGCAGGAGCTCCCAAAACAGGTACTGAATTTATTCCACAAATCAACAAATCCGGTGCAGGTCTTTTAATGTTAGGTGATAATTCAGAAAACCATGAATATGAGGGAGCTTTTACTCAAACTGCCGGCACAACGATTGCAAACTCTGAAGCGTTTTTCTCTCATGAGTTGGCTCAAAACAGCATTAACGGTGGGGAACTTAAAACGCATGGTGCTGAAATCGCCTATAAAGCCACTTTAGGGGAAACAGGAACACTCACACACCTTGGAACATCAGCGGATACGCCAACAGAAATCAAAGGTGTTACCTTTAACGGAACGGGGCTAAATCTCACTTTGGGCACATACACTAAAGCTGAACAAGAAAAAGAAATTGCTCTTGTGGGGGATAGGCTTGTTGAATATGTGGACGATAAAGGCACGGAGGATACCTCTGATGATGAACTTGTTTCTTATCAAGCAACAGATAAACTTTTTACCGTCAAGGCACTTGAAAACGACCAAAAAGCCAAATTCATTTTGAATGAGAATTTGGTCGGTATGGACGGCAACACTTTAACGATTGATAATGCTGAGCTTGACGTAAAAGAGGGCTTAAAAGTTGCCGGAAAAATTGTTGCCAAAGACATGCGTTTAACTGCCGGAAAAACAAGTTCTTTTACAGCTCTTGAAGTGGCAGAAAAAGGCTTGTTAGATATTCAAAATCAAACAGTAACTGCTGACACAT
>JAFXIF010000022.1 GCA_017533325.1 Alphaproteobacteria bacterium | reverse complement strand
TTTTTTATAAAATAATGTTATAATGAGAGAACATTTTATGGATATTTTATGGCAGAAAATCTAACACCTTGTTATTCACTTAAAAATATGAGTCTTCATTTTGGGCTCAATCCTCTTTTTGATGACATTACACTTCATATCAAAAAGGGAGATAAAATTTGTTTAATCGGACGAAACGGGTCCGGTAAATCGACTTTACTTAAAGTCATTTCCGGCCTTATGGATATTGATTCGGGCGAAATATATTCCGAACCCGGATTAAAAATCACTTATATGGATCAAGAATCTGATTTAAGCGGATTTACTACTTTAAAAGATTATATTTTAAGTGGGTTAAATCCCGATTCTCATGAAGAATATAAAGCTGATATTCTTATTGAAGAACTTGACATTTTAGCGCATCAAGAAGTTCAAACCGCTTCCGGCGGAGAGAAAAAAAAGGCAGCTCTTGCTCACGCACTTATTCAAGAGCCGGATGTTTTGCTTTTAGATGAACCGACAAACCATTTAGACATTACAACTATTGAAAAATTAGAAGAAATTATTAAAAATTTTTCAGGGGCCGTGATTGTTATCAGTCATGATCGAAGATTTTTAACAAATATTTCAACCAATACTTTTTGGCTTGACAGGGGAAAAATTCATATCAACGATAAGGGCTATGCTTTTTTTAACGAATGGCAAGAAGAAATCATCAATCAGGAAATTATTGAGCAAAAAAATTTAAATAAACGTATTCAAGAAGAAACCGAATGGCTACATAAAGGGGTCACCGCCCGTCGAAAAAGAAATATGGGGCGCTTGCGTCGATTGATTGCCTTAAGGGAAGAAAGAAAAAATCAAATCAAGCAAGTCGGAAAAGTAAAAATGGAAGCCGATAAAGGCGCTATTCAATCAAAATTAATATCCGAACTTAAACATGTTTCAAAATCATTCGGCGAACGGGAAATCGTTAAAGATTTTTCAACCCGCATTTTAAGAGGTAATAAAATCGGAATTGTCGGACCGAACGGCGCCGGCAAATCAACGCTTATCAAATTAATTACCAAAAGATTAGAACCTGACAGCGGATTTGTTCGAATAGCCAAGAATTTAGAAGAAGGCTATTTTGACCAAAACCGAATTGATTTAGACCCCAAAAAAACGCTATGGAAAACCTTATGCCCCGAGGGGGATCATATTTTTGTTCGCGGTTCATATCGACATGTTGTGTCTTATTTAAAAGACTTTCTGTTTACATCCAGTCAAGCAAATTCTCCGGTTGGAATTCTTTCTGGTGGCGAAAAAAACAGGCTTATGCTAGCCCTTATTTTATCAAAACCAAGCAATTTTTTAGTATTAGACGAACCGACAAATGATTTAGATATTGACACTCTTGATTTATTGCAAGAAGTTTTGGATGAATATGACGGAACAGTTTTAATTGTCAGTCATGATAGGGATTTCTTAGATAAAGTCGCTGTTTCTCTTTTATATATGCAAGGAAACGGAGAAGTTATTGAACATGTTGGAACTTATTCCGAGTTAATTAACGCCTTGCAAAAAAATAAAAAAGAAAAGCCACAACTAAAAGAAAAACAAAAAGAAAAAACCATTCAAAAAACTATTAATGAAAAGCCAAAAAAACTTTCCTTTACTCAAAAACACCAATTGAAAAAATTACCTTCTGAAATAGAAGCACTGACTCAAAAAGCCTCTCTTTTGGAAGAAAAATTAAATGACCCGACTTTATGGGAAAAAAGTCCGGCTGAGTTTACTCAAATTTCAACAAAATTAGCAAATTTAAAAACCCAAATTGAGGAAAAAGAAAATTTGTGGCTTGAACTTGAAATTTTAGCCAGTGAAA
>JAFXIF010000021.1 GCA_017533325.1 Alphaproteobacteria bacterium | reverse complement strand
GCGCCGAACGGAAGTTGACACGAACACAGGCTTTATCTCGGCTCATTATCAACCAAACGCTTGGTGGGTAAGCGGTCTTGCAACATTCTCAAGAGGCGAATATGAGGAAGAAAAACAAATCCTCTCAAGTATGGGAAAAGCCTCATACAATGTTGATTCTTGGGGCGCTCAAGTGATGACCGGATATGATATCAAGCTTGATAATGCGATTATCACGCCGGAAGTTGGCTTAAGATATCTCTCCGTCAAACAAGAGGGCTACACGGATACGCTTGGAACAACGGTTAGCGGAACTCGGAGCGATTACTTGACGGCCTTAGTCGGCGTGAAAGGCGTTTGGAATATGGGAGCTATCCGCCCAACAGCTGGCGTCACCGTTGGATATGATGTCATCAGCGATGAGGTGTCAGCCCTCAACACCCTTGCCAATGGCGCAAGCTATACGGTGAACGGCGAAGCCTTGGATCGCTTAAGCACCACAGTCACAACCGGTATCGAGGCCGACCTTGGCGAAAGAACAACGCTTAAGTTAGAGTATAGTGGCACATTCCGCAAGGAATATCAGGATCACTCAGGTATGCTCAAGCTTGAAGTTCGTTTTTAAAAAGTTTTAAACCGTAAACTACCGCAGATAGGTAATGGCTCGTGTATCCCTTCCGCAAGGCTCCAACTCCATACACGTCGCCATTCCTATCTTAGTATTTTATCGGTTTAAATTCTTTTTATCTAACGAACTTAAGAGGTCAAATTTTAAAAAGTTTTTTCGCATCACATGAAATCGAGAAAATAATATTTTACTATCTGTTTATATCCCGCATTTTGGAAGTTCGTTTTTAAAATTTTTTCGCTACTAAGTTATTATTTTTTCAAAAGAGAGGATTGGATATTCTCTTTTTTTTAGAACTATTTTTTTGCAATAAAAAAAGCGGGTCTTACGACTCGCTTTTTGACTCTTTTGAAAATCAGCTGTCTTCCAAGAAACTGCGCAATTTTCTTGAACGGCTCGGATGTTTGAGTTTTCTTAATGCCTTAGCCTCAATTTGGCGAATACGTTCGCGTGTCACAGCAAATTGAAGACCGACTTCTTCTAATGTGTGATCCGAATTCATCCCGATACCAAAGCGCATTCTTAAAACGCGTTCTTCTCTTGGGGAAAGGGTTGATAATACCGCTGTGCAAGATTGTCTTAAATTCGTTTGAATGGCAGCTTCCAATGGTTGAATGGTGTTTTTATCTTCAATGAAATCCCCTAAATGTGAATCTTCTTCATCACCAACCGGCGTTTCAAGAGAAATAGGTTCTTTTGCAATTTTAAGAACTTTTTTAATCTTTTCAACAGATAAATTAATGCGCGGTGCTAATTCTTCCGGTGTTGGTTCATGCCCGGTCTCAAGCATCATTTGGCGACCTGTTTTAAGCATTTTGTTGATTGTTTCAATCATGTGAACCGGAATACGGATGGTGCGTGCTTGATCGGCAATAGCCCTTGTGATCGATTGACGAATCCACCAGGTTGCATAGGTTGAAAATTTATATCCACGTTGATATTCAAATTTATCAACGGCTTTCATCAACCCGATATTGCCTTCCTGAATCAAATCAAGGAATTGAAGACCGCGGTTTGTATATTTCTTTGAAATAGAAATAACCAAGCGCAAGTTTGCTTCAATCATTTCTTGCTTTGCTTTATTTGTTTCTTGTCTTCCTTTTTTAACCGTTGCCACAATTCGGCGATATTCCATAATCGGCATTTGCGTTTCTTCAACAATGTTAAAAATGGCGGCCCGAATATCAATGATCTCTGCTTTGTATCTTTCAATAAAAAGTTGCCAGTTTTTCGATTTTTTCTCAGCCTTTTGAACCCATTTTTCATCTAATTCACTGTTTTGATAGAAGGCTAAAAATTCTTCTCTGTCAATTTTAGCGGAAGTTGCCAATCTTAATAAACGCCCTTCAAGCATCATCAATTTTTGGTTGACTTCATTTAACTTGTTAATTAATTCTTCAATTT
Source organism: Alphaproteobacteria bacterium (assembly GCA_017533325.1). Taxonomy (GTDB): domain Bacteria; phylum Pseudomonadota; class Alphaproteobacteria; order CAAHEQ01; family UBA3637; genus RGIG4140. The sequence continues at coordinate 9,926 of JAFXIF010000021.1, read as the reverse complement.
TAAGCGGGTTTAAATGAATGCTTTTTAACCGTTGAGTGATTTCTCTTTTGATTTGATTGTAATTCTTTTCAATGGTTTTCGGTAAAGGTTTATTCGCAACAAATACGGCTAATTTTTCTTGCTTTAAGGAAATGAATTTTTGATTTAATTCTTCAATTTCCTTTAAAGTTTCAATGGTTTGAGGAAGAAGAGATTCTTCCATTTGACCAATACTCATGGCGCTTTCGTTATAATCATCATCCTCATCTTCTTCTTCAGATGAACTTTTAGAGTCAATCACTTCATCTTCGATATCATCATCGCCGTCAATAGCTTCATCTTCAATTTCGTCTGCTTCATCATTTTCAATAAATTCATCATCCTCTTCATCTTCAGATTTAGGAGAGGCTTTCTTTTCTTGTTTTTCAGCTTTTTGGACCGGTTCTGCCGTTTTTAATAAAATATCCGATTTTTCAATTTTTGACAGTTGAATGGCCAAATCATCACGTCCGGAACTTTCTTTTAAAGCTTCAATGGCAGATTCCAAATCAATGATTTCGCGAAGGAACATGGTGCCTTGATTTAACTTTTTGTTCCATTCGGTTAATGACTTCATTGTTAAAGAGCTTTCGGCCAATCCGCTCATCATCACATCAAAACCGGCGGCAATCCGCTTAGCAATAGCGATTTCACCTTCTCTTGAAAGTAATTCCACAGCGCCCATTTCTCTTAAATAAAGGCGAACAGGATCATTAACGCGATTGCCTGTATCTGCTTCAGCCGGCGCATCTTCTTCCGTTGGTGTAATGGTTAAAGACTTCTTATCACTTAAGCTTTCGGTTAAATCAGTGATATCATCCGTTCCGTCAATGATATTGATGCCTAAATCCGAAAAAGAGGAGACAACCAATTCTAAAGATTCTTCGTTATGAGCATCACTGGGCAAATATTTTTTAAGCTCATTCATTGAAATGAACCCGCGTTCTTTGCCTTTTTCAATTAATTTTTTCATTGAGATTTTTGAGTCTGAAGTTGCGTTCGAACGGCTTTTGGATAATGTTTGATTATCGGAAAGAGAAGTCATAAGGCAGCACCCTTAAATTGAAGTTTTGAAAATAATTTGGGGGTAATATACGATTTTTTTTTATGAATGTCAATCATTTTTATTGTGTATTTTATGATTTTATTTCGTTCAAATTTTTATAACGAAAATAAGATGTTATTCCGGCATTGAAAAGGAAGCAAGTTCTTGTTTTATTTGCTGGATTTCCCTCCATAACGTTTCATTACCCGTTTGGTTGTATTCTTTAACTTTATTTTGGCATTCTTCTTGTAAAGACCTGATTTGATAGATATGAAGCCAATGAAGAATATCATTGTTAATTTCTTCTTGGGTTTTATCTGCTTTTTTAAGCATTTCGATTTCAGGTAGTTTTAAACCGTCAAAATCTTCAAAAACGGCTTCTTCTAGCTCTTCTTGATTAATATCCGGATTTTCAAAAAGCCTCTCAAGAAGTTTTTCTTTTATATTTTGAAGCATGGGTTCGTTAAGATTGACGGAAGCAATTTCCTCAATAAAGTTTTGGGCAATATGAGGATAACAAAGCAAATAGGAAAGAAGCATTCTCCCCTCAATGCTGTTTTTTTGCGGTTTTAAAATACTTTGTGCATCATTAAAAGATAAGGGCTTTTTTTTCTTTTCTTTTTCAAGTTGCCATAGCTCTTTTTTAATGGCTTTTAAATAGTATGACCGAATGCGCTCGTCTTTTATTTTTTCAATAAGTTCCGTTGCTTCTTGCTCTAATTTAGCTTTTCTTTCCGGCGTATCGACAGAGCGGTTTTCAAGAAGCATGTTCCAAAAAGCATAAAAAAGACTTTTTGCGCTTGTGATGGCTTCTTGAAATGCTTCAGGGGATTTTTTCCTGATCATATCGTCCGGATCGAACGGATCAGGTAAAAAGATAAATTGCAACGATTTTCCGGCAGATAACAAGGGAAGGGCGCGCAGTAACGCTCTGGAAGAGGCTTTTCGGCCGGCTCTGTCTCCGTCAAAACAAATAATCGGTTCGTCACATTCTTTCCAAAGAAGTTGAAGCTGATTTTCGGTAAACGCCGTTCCAAGCGGTGCAACGGCAGAAGTAAACCCGGCGCTATGAAGTGCAATCACATCCATATATCCTTCAACAATTAAAGCGCTGTTTGATTTTCTGATGGTTTCTAGGGCATTGGGAAGGGCATATAACTGTTCGCCTTTATGAAATAAAGCTGTATCCGGAGAATTAAGATATTTTGGTTCGCCTTTATGCATGAGCCGTCCGCCAAAACCGATAACGCGCCGGCGCCTATCTAAAATAGGGAACATCACGCGGTCGTAAAAATAATCATGAAAACCATCTCTGCCATTATTAGGGGCAATAAGTCCCAGTTCTTTTAAAGGCGCAAAAGCAATATTTTGTGATTTAAAAAATTCAACCAGTTTTGACCCGCTTGGCGCATATCCAAGTCTGAATTCTTTGGCAACGGCGCCGGTAATTCCTCTGCTTTTTAAATATTCTCTGGCTTGCGCGCCATTTTCTGAAAAAAGATGCTTTTGGAAGAAAAGACAAGCTTTTTCCATAATGTCCAAAAGCATTTTATGGCGATTATCTTGAACAGGATTTTGTCTGTTGTTTTCCGGCATTTTTAATCCGGCTATGGAGGCTAAATGTTCAACAGCTTCCATAAACGGCATTTTTTCGCAATCCGTTAAAAAATTGATAACGTTTCCATGCGCACCACAACCGAAACAATGGTAAAATCCTTTTTCATCATTAACGGTAAAAGAAGGCGTTTTTTCATTATGAAAAGGGCATAAGCCAAGAAACTCACGCCCTTTTTTGGTGAGTTTAACCTTGCGACCGACAATTGAAGAAACGCTGACTTGGTCCTTTATTTCATCTAAAAAAGCAGGAGGAAGAGCCATTTTAGCTAAGTTTACCCTTGATTAATCCTGAAGCAACGGCAAAATCCATTTTTCCGGCATATTGGCCTTTAAGAGCGCCCATAACTTTTCCCATATCTTTGATGGAAGAAGCCCCTGTTTTTTTAATTATTTCATCAATGGCAGTCAAAATTTCACTTTCGCTCATTTGTTGCGGAAGGAATTGTTGAATCACTTCAATTTCATTTTTTTCTTTTTGAGCTAAATCTTCGCGACCGCCTTGTTGATACATATTAATGCTTTCGTTTCGTTGTTTCACCATGCTCATTAAAAGGTTTAAAACGGCTGTATCGTCAATGCCGTCAAGATTGCCTTTGGGGCGTGCTTCAATATCTTTATCTTTAATGGCGGCATTAATCAATCGAATGGTGGCTACTTTTGTTTCATCTTTTGCTTTTAAAGCTTCAATTAATGCTTTTTTTAAATCATCTCTAATCATTTTTAAACTCCTTTCGATTTAATTTGGTTTCTATTTTAATCTTAAAAAAAGAAATTATCAATAAAAAAGATTGATTATTTTTTTCTTTTAAAGCATATTTTTAAGATGAATCATAATAAGGAGATGAAGAAAGATGGTGTTATCTTGTGTAATTGGTTTTTTGCTTGGCGTTATGGTGCCCTCTCTTGCCGGCAGGTTCGGGAAAATATTGCCGGCTGATCCGGGGCTTGTTTTGGTCGAGATGTTTCATAAACCGATCTTGTTTAAAAAGTATTCATCAAATTGGATGAAAGAGTTTAAGAAAAAACAAAAAAAGTTTTTTATTTTCTCTTTGATGTGGGGTGTGTTGTTGGCAACGCTTTTTGGATTAAATACACTGGTTTTTGAAGGTTTTTCTCTTTTTGCAGCTTGTTTGTTTGTTTTTATGGTGGCAGCCTTGATGAGTGTGGATAAAATGTTTTGCTTGTTGCCGGATTTTTTCACCATTCCCTTGCTTGTTTTGGGATTTACTTTTGTTTATTTCGGTGAGGCTTTTATTTCCATGCAAGAGGCATTTATAGGCGCTTGGTATGGCTATTTTGTTTCGGTTTTGGCGGTTGTGATGATGAGTTTTTTAGGGACGGCGGAATTTGGAGCGGGGGATGCTAAAATGTTAACGGCATTGGGAGCTTGGTTCGGGTTATTGAATTTAAGCTATGTTTTGGTTCTTTCTTTTGTTTTCTTTTTAATTTCGTCAGTTATGCATAAAAATAAGGCAGGTCCTTTCGGGCCGGCCCTTGGTGCTGCGTCTTTAATCATATTCTTTATGAATGTGCTTTAAATAATACTGGACTTTTTTATAAAAAAAAGATATAAGAATAAAAAATATTTTGAAAAAAGGATATAGAAGATGACTGAAAAACAAGAGATTAAACCAAAAAAGACAGAGAAAAAAGAAGTGCAGAAAAAACCTGAGATGAATGAAGTGTTGATGTTTACGCCGGTTATCGAGACCGTTGGAACAAGGCTTAAGAAATGTCGGGAAGAAAAGAAAATTAAACTCAGTCAGGTTTCAAAAGCTCTTTGTATCAGAGAAAGTTTTTTAACGGCTCTGGAAGAAGGTGAATATGAAGTTTTTCCGGCTCTTGTTTATGCCGGCGGTTTTATGAGAAGTTATGCCATTTACTTGGGGTTGGATGATAAAGAAGTGATGCAACAATTTCATAAAGAAACAGAGTATATGGTTGAAAAATCAACGGATGCGCCGGTTGTCACAAACAAAAATATCATTCCGTCCAAAAAACTTTTGTTGTCTCTTTTAGTGTTAATCGGGATTGGGTATGGGGCCTTCCAATTATTGAATAAAAATGAAATTCAAGAGCCGATTGTTGAACCTGGTGTTAGTGTTTCACAGACAGCTCCTGACTATAATATAGAAATGAATCCTGTCTTTAATAATGAACAGGTTCAACCGACTGAACCGGTTACAGAAAGTCCGGCAGGAGAAACAGCTCCTTTAAAAGAAGCAACCCCTTTAGACGAAACGGGTTCTTTGGAAGTTTTATCAAATGAGTTAAAAGCCTCTATTCCGGTTGCTCCTCAAACAGAAGCTCAATCGCCTTTTAGTGGAGCTGTTTATGGTGAAACAACCGGCGCAAGAGTCAGTCTTTTGGCAACAAATACGGTTTGGGTTGAAGTTAAATCGGAAGATAAGGTTATTTTTACAAGAGTCTTGAAAGCCGGAGAAAGCTATAATGCGCCGGTTTTGCAAATGCCTGCTGTTTTAAAAACGGGGAATGCCGGGGCCGTTTCAATTTATGTTGATGGGCAATTCAAAAAAGTATTAGGTCGTGAAGGCCATGTTTTAAAGGATATTAAATTAATTCCTGAAACATTTATCGATTAAGAAAAATTTTTTTTAAGCGCAAGTGGAAAAGTCTTTTTTTCATAAGCGCTTTTTTTATGGAGTATGAAATGAATTTTGAGCAAAAGTTAGATCCGATTATTGCCAGATATGAAGAAGTCACAAGCTTATTATCTCAAGAATTATCAAGTGATGAGTTTGTGAAACTTTCTAAAGAATTAAGCTCATTAGAGAAAATTAACAAAGCCGGTTTAATGTATAAAAAGATGTTGTCTGATCTTCAAGATGCTGAGCTCATGAAAGAAGATGAGTCATTAGATGCTGAAATGAAAGAAATGGCTAATGAAGAATATTATGCTTTAAAAGGTCAAATTGAAGCGCTTGAAAAGCAAATTCAAATTTTATTATTGCCAAAAGATGAAGCAGATGACAGAAACGTTATTTTAGAAGTCAGAGCAGGGACCGGTGGTGAAGAAGCGGCTTTATTCGGGGCTGAGTTATTCAGGATGTATGAAAGATATGCGGCTTTAAAAGGCTGGCGGTTTGAAGTTTTATCATTAAATGAAACCGGACTTGGCGGATATAAAGAGGCAGTGGCTCAAATTTCGGGTAACAGTGTGTTTGCAAGGCTTAAATTTGAATCGGGCGCTCATCGGGTGCAACGGGTGCCGGAAACAGAATCTGGCGGACGGGTGCATACCTCGGCGGCAACGGTTGCTGTTTTGCCTGAAGCTCAAGAAGTTGATGTTGAAATTAACGAGGCTGATTTAGAGATAACAACCTGTCGGGCTTCCGGTGCCGGTGGGCAACATGTTAATAAAACAGATAGCGCCATTCGCATTGTTCATAAACCAACAGGGATTGCCGTTGAATGTCAAGAAGAGCGTTCTCAATTTAAAAATAAAGATAAAGCGATGATGCGTTTAAGAACGGCTTTATATGATATGCAACGTCAAGCGCTTGATAAAGAGCGTTCTCAAAACAGAAAATCTCAAGTCGGAAGCGGTGACAGATCTGAACGAATCAGAACGTATAACTATCCGCAAGGGCGGGTGACGGACCACCGCATTAATAAAACTTCTTATCAATTAACGGAAGTGATTGAAGGCTCCGGATTGGAAGAATTCATTGAAGCATTAATCCTTGAAGATCAAATGGAACGGTTGGCTGAAATTGAATAAACTGAATTTGATTCAAGAAATTGAAAAAAAGCTTTTAGGCGTATCTGAAACACCTTTTTTGGATGCAAAATTTTTTGTTGAAGGATGTGAACAAAAAGGGGTTTTGATTTCTGAAAATTTAATTGATGATTTTATTGAAAGACGAAAAAAGAAAGAGCCTGTTTCTAAAATTATAGAATCAAGAGGGTTCTGGGCGCTTGATTTTTATGTGACAAAAGATGTGTTGGATCCAAGACCAGATAGTGAAACATTGATTGAGGCGGTGTTAGAACAATTCCCTGATAAACAAAGAGATTTGTCTATCTTGGACATTGGAACGGGAAGCGGTTGTTTGCTTGTTTCTTTGTTGTATGAATATAAAAATGCCGTTGGAACCGGCGTGGATATTTCCTTAAAAGCATTGGAAGTTGCAAAAAAAAATGCGTTGCCTTATAAGGCCTCGTTTTATGAAAAAGATTTTTATTCATCTGATTTTCAAAAAGGTCTTGCAAGGTATGATATAATTATTTCAAATCCGCCTTATATTAAAACAGATGAGGTATTGCAATTGGAAGATAATGTTCGTCTTTATGATCCGCTTTTGGCATTAGATGGCGGAAAAGACGGATTGGAGGCTTATCGAAGACTTGCTGTAGTGATAAAGCTGATTTTAAAGGAAAACGGATTTATTTTCTTTGAAATCGGAAAAGGGCAAGCCCAAGATGTTATTTCAATTATGCAATCAAGTGGTTTTGAATTTTTAAAATCATATAAAGATTTGGGGCAAATAGAGCGCGTTTTGGTTTTTCGTTTGCATTAAAAATTATATTAAAATAACTTTTTGCTTGAAAAATAAACTTTTTTTTAGTAAAATGCCCAAGATACAGTTTTTTTTGAAAAATTTTATTAATTTAGTGAAAAGGAAAATGCATGAAAACACAAGCAAATAATATCAGACCGGGTTGGATTATCGAACACAATGGCAAACAATGGACAGTTATGAAAACACAGGTAACAAAACCTGGAAAAGGTGGTGCTTTCATGCAAGTTGAAATGCGTGATTTAGCCAGTGGCAATAAAACAAATGAACGTTTCAGAACGGAAGATACAATTGAAAAATTAACATCTGAAAATATTGATTGCCAATATTTATATACAGAAGGTGACACGCTTTATTTCATGAATAAAGAAACATACGATCAAATTGAAATCCCTGTTGATTTAATGGGAGAAGGGGTTGCTTTCTTGCAAGACAATATGGACGTTGTTGCCAACACAATTGAAGGAAAAGTTGTTGGTATCGAATTGCCGTTGCATGTTGTTTGCACCGTTGTTGAAACAGAACCATACTTAAAAGGTCAAACGGTTACAACTTCTTATAAACCGGCTATTTTGGATAATGGGTTAAGAACATCTATTCCGCCGTTTGTGACAACAGGAGAAAAAATTGTTGTTGCAACAGCTGATTGTTCTTATGTTGAAAGGGCAAAATAATGGCCGAATTGATCACGGAAAAAAGACGTATCACGCCCAGAACCCAGGCAAGACGTCAAGAAAGACCGAAAACACGCGAAGAAATCATGTTTGATTCCTTATCGCCGATTATGACGATTATGGTTCGTGCCGTTCGTAAAGCCGGTAAAAAAATGCTTCGTGATTTTGGGGAAGTGTCAAGTTTGCAAGTTTCAAGAAAAGGGCCGGGCGATTTTGTTTCAAACGCCGATATGATGGCTGAAAAAACTTTGATTGAACAATTGAGCACGGATAAACCGGAATATGGGTTTATAACGGAAGAAAGCGAACGTGTTGAACCAAAAGAAGGGTGTCCATATTATTGGGTTATTGACCCAATTGACGGAACAACAAACTTTTTGCATGCCGTTCCTTGTTTTTCAATTTCTGTGGCCTTATTGGAGCATGAAGAAGTTATTGCCGGTGTTTCTTTTAATCCGGTAACAAATGAGCTTTATTACACAGAAAAAGGAAAAGGCAGTTTCTTGATGACACCGACAGGGAATATCAGATTGCGCGTTTCCGGTCGCAACAGTTTGGATTGCTCTTTAATCGGAAGCAATGGCTATAACTCAACAAGAAACCGTCAGGCTATTGAAAAAGTGATCACCAAAGTTGCCTCTGTTCGTTATAATGGGAGCACAACAATGGCATTAGCCAGCGTGGCTGCCGGTCAATATGATGCTTATATTGCAACAAGATTTAAACTTTGGGATATTGCAACGGGTTATTTATTGATTAAAGAAGCCGGTGGATTTATCTCTGATTTTAAAGGGAATACCTCTTTAATGGATATTGTGAATGCTCAAGAAATGATTACTTGCAATATGACATTAAAACAAACCTTTTTGGATTTATTAAAAGCATAAGATTAATAAAATTTTTCATAAAAAGCGGTCCAATCAAAACGGGCCGCTTTTTTTTAGGTTTGGTTTTCAATAATTTTAGCTTTACATTTTGTTGTAAAGGTTTTAAAATTACGAAAAAAATAAAAGGTAAAATTTATGAAAGAAGAAGATATATACTTAATCGCAGCTGAATTGTTGCAAAAAATTGATTCCTCATCAGATTCGGCAAATGAAATTGTAAACGGATATACAAAAACTCATAAATATATTGAAGCAGAGGATAGAAAGCTTTTATTGGATTTGATTTGGAGTGCCATCAGAGCGAAGGCAAGATTAAATTTTGCTTATCCGAATACAAATTGGCTGTTTAAATTAAATGCTTTAAAAGAAAAGGGGATTCCTGATTCTCAAGAAATGCCTTTGGCTGTGCGGTTAGAAGTTCAAGATTGGTTTTTAGAGCATATTCCGGATGCTGAAAATGAGTTAACGGCAATGCTCGGAACGGCGCCGATTGTTTTAAGAGCGAACGGTCATCGGGATAAGATTTTAAAAATGCTTCAAGAAGAAGGGCTCAATGTGAGCTTATGTTCAAAATCCCCTTTGGGCATTATTTTAAATGAATACGCTAACTTAAAAGACTCTAAAACATTTAAAAAAGGATTGATTGAGGTTCAAGATGAAGGGGCGCAATTGCTTTCATTGGAAACAGGGATAAAACCCAAAGATGATGTGTTTGATTTTTGCGCCGGAGCCGGTGGAAAATCTTTAATTTTTGCCCAAATGATGAATAATAAAGGTTTTATTCAAGCGTATGATGCCTCATATAAAAGATTAAGCGAGCTTTCAAAACGAGCCTGGAGAGCAAATGTAAGCATTATAAAACCTGTTTTTAAATTGCCAAAAGCGCATAAAAAATTTGATTATGTTGTTGTTGATGCGCCGTGCACGGGAACGGGAACCTGGCGAAGAAGCCCTGATTTAAGATGGAGTTTAACCGAAAAACAATTAAAAAATATTACGTTAAAACAGGCTGAGATTTTATCGGTTGCGCAAGAATATGTTAAAAACGGGCATTTTTTGGTATATATAACTTGTTCCTTAACGTATGATGAAAATGAGAATCAGGTTGAAGATTTTATTTCAAAATATCCTTCTTTTCATGAAG
>JAFXIF010000020.1 GCA_017533325.1 Alphaproteobacteria bacterium | reverse complement strand
GGTCTTGAAAACCGGCGTGGGGGTAACTCCACCGTGAGTTCGAATCTCACCCCATCCGCCATTAAAAGCTTCCGTAAGGGAGCTTTTTTTTATGGCGAGATAAAGGGGTGGGAGAAGAACTCACGGTGGAAGTGAGTTCGGCGAGCCAAAAGCGAGCGACGCCGTTAGGCGGTCCGAATATATATGAGGATAAATTGCCCCTGCAATTTACAATCTCACCCCATCCGCCATTAAAAGCTTCCGTAAGGGAGCTTTTTTTTATGGCGAGATGACAAAGGGTGAGAGAAGAACTCACGGTGAAAGTGAGTTCGGCGGCACTTGTGACGCGACGGCGTTAGCCGGTCCCGAACTTTTGTGAGGGATAAATTGCCCCTGCAATTTACAATCTCACCCCATCTGCCATTATCCCTTTAACCTTTTGGTTATAGGGGATTTTTTATTGCTTGTTTTATGGTATTTTTATTTTCTCGTCTCACTAGCGGTACCATGTTTCCCTTAACGCATTGTCTTTAAGGGATTTTTCTATACAATATAAAAAATATTTACTAATCAACCCGTTCTAATCCCTGAACAAATGAAATCCATTTACGCATATTCATAGAAGTACCAACTTTCACTCCACCACCATTTTGTCGTTGTGTCATATTTTTAACTGAAGTTGGAGCATAACCAATATATTCAACTGTTTTAGGATTATTATCTGTGTCTAATAAAAAGCAATCACAATCTTCTGACTTTTGCGCATATTTGATATCAACACATGTCATTTGAGTATTATCTTTCATATCATTGACAAAGTAATTTGAAGACAAAGCACCTATCAAAAATAATCCCATAACAACGCTAGCTTTTTTTGCTTTTGATAAAGCAAATGGATATTCATATATATAAGTTGTATGACCACGCCATGTATCAGCATCTCTAATCGTCTTGTTTTTATGATGATATACTGCAGCTCCTAATTGATAAAGTGTTGATGTAGCACTGGCGGCTAAACCTATCATAGATGTCGTTCTTAATAATTCTAGTGTTGAAAGTTCCATTTTCTTACTCCTAATTTGTTATCTTATCACGCAGTATAGTATATTTTATTTTATCTGTCAATATTTGTGAAAAACACATATTAATGACATTTAACCCCTACTCTATCTTTAAGACTTTTATACCATTTTGCCCGATTGGATTTTTATCCTTATATTTTCTCTATATTTCTTTATAATATTTGACAAATAGCTTTAAATACGCTATAAAAAAGAATATTTAAAGAAGGAAATTACTATGACAAAAGATATTGAAATAATGAAAACTGAAATAGAAAAATTAGGGACTTTTGGAACAAAAAACATCACTGAAAGCGAAGTATTAAACAGAGCTTTTCTGATTAAACCCATAACAATCATTCCACAAGGTCAAGGCGCAGGTTTGATTACAGATGGACCTTATTTTTTAAACGCTCAAGCAATTGATTTGCAACTTGATCCTTTAGACTTAAAGCAAAAGGCTGGGACTTATGAACATGTTGGAACATTTGCGATGTCAACTCCAATTGGGTTTGGACATTATGGGCGCATTCAACCAACAATAGCTCAAGTTTTGGCTCAAATTCCAGAGGAATATTTAGATAAAGTTAATGCATTTATGTTTGATAAACCATTATATACAGATGAACATCGCTTAGTAATGATAGATGAAAAAACGAAATTAATTGGAATGCAATATGATATCCATTTGTATAAAATAGATTTACCAAAAGAAATTAAAGAACAGGAAGTTATCTATAAAGGTCAAGTTTATCAAGCCCCCAGATACATTGGCTCTCAAACAACAAAAAACATAAAAGACTCATCTCGTCGGGCAAGAGAAGAAGAATAATATTTGCAATAAGTTAAAACATTTGATAAAATATTAAAGTATGCGAGACATTTGAAATTTATTAAAAATTTTATCTTCCGGATTGTTACAAAACCCCTCATATTTAAATGTGAGGGGTTTTTCTTTTTGAACCGGCAGTTATATTATCTTACAAACTGTTGCTCTCTCTTTAAAGCAGCTTGAACACAATCATTTTGGTTATTTTTAATTTTTTTTGGTTGGAAAGCTTGTTTTCTCATCTGATCTTCCATAATTTTCATAGAATCCAGTCTTTCCAACACATTTTCACTATTTAAATAGCGAACAAAAAGGTGCAATGGTAATTCCCCTTTATCATTACTGATACACGGATCCGCCCCTACTGATAACAATTCATTGATAACCCTTGTTTGCCCAAAGATTGAAGCATAATGTAATGCCGTTGACCCATTATCAGATTGAATATTCACATCAGCCCCTTTATCCAACAAGGCATGAAGTAATTTTAAATTTCCGGCACCGGCAGCTAAATGCAAAAGTTTATGTTCACCGAAATCTAAATTCACATCTTTAACTGATTTAAGGACTTCTAACCCTAATTGCTCTGCTTTTTCGGACCCTGTAAAAACACAAGCTTCTTTAAATTTTTCATAAATTATATTTGACATTTTTTTCCTCTTTGTCTTTAACCCAAATTTTATTATAACATTGTTATAACACAAAGCTAATAATCCGTCAATATTTTTTGTTAAACTTTTAAATTTAGGCTTAACCAATAAGCTATTAATAAATAAAAAGAATATTCACAAACAAGAAAACCAAAGTTTTTTTTAAAATATTATTCTTTTTCATTACAAAATAAAAAAACCACCTGCGTGGTGGTTTTTTATGGTGGGTGAAGCGGGGCTCGAACCTGCGACCTCTACGATGTGAACGTAGCGCTCTGACCAACTGAGCTATACACCCGATTGCATTTACTATATAACTAAACAAAAGCTTTGTCAAGAAAGTTTTTTTTGAAATCAGAAAATTATTAAATAATGCTTGATTTTAAAATATGTTTCAGTTAAAATAGCAAAAGTTTTTTTAATTTATTTTTAAGGATAGATCATGCAATATAAAAATGAAAAGAAATTAGACGATAAGTTTAATCCGACAGAGATTGAAGAAAGAGCGATCCGTTTTTGGGAAGAAAATCAAACATACGCTTTTGATAAAAGTGCTTCAAGAGACAATACTTTTGTTGTTGATACCCCTCCGCCGACTGTTTCCGGCTCTTTACATATCGGACACATCTTTTCATACACACAAACAGATGTGATGGTTCGTTATAACCGCATGAAAGGCAAATCCATTTTTTATCCGATCGGCTGGGATGATAACGGTCTTCCGACTGAAAGACGCGTTCAAAACTATTATAATATCGCCTGTAATCCCTCTGTCATGTATGATCCAGACTTTAAACCGGTGCATAATCCGAAAAATGACGGTAAAAGACAAGAAGTTTCCCGTCAAAACTTCATTGAAGCTTGTGAAGAATTAACGGCTGTTGATGAAAAAGCCTTTGAAGATATTTTTCACCATATCGGACATTCTTATGACTGGTCCCTTAAATATACAACAATCGGTCCGAAAGCAATTAAAGAAGCTCAAAAATCATTTTTGGATTTAATCGAAAAAGGAATGGCTAAATCCGTTGAAGCACCGACAATGTGGGATGTTACATTCCAATCCGCCATTGCGCAAGCTGAAATTGAAGACAGGGAAACGGCCGGCTTCTTCCATGACATTGAATTTAAAGTGGAAGGGTCAGACACAACCTTTACCATTGCAACAACAAGACCTGAATTTTTGCCGGCTTGTATTGCCGTTGTGGCTCATCCTGATGATGAAAGATATAAACCGTTCTTTGGGAAAAAAGCCATTGTTCCGCTTTTTGATATTCCCGTTCCGATTGTGCCGTCCGAACATGCCGAAATGGATAAAGGAACCGGTATTATGATGGTTTGTACATTTGGGGACGCTGCTGACGTTGCATGGTGGAAACAATCCGGTCTTCCGATTAAACAAATTATCGGATTGGATGGCCGTATTATGAATATTAATTATGGTGAAGGATCCTTTGTTTCTTTAAATCCTTCAAAAGCGAAAGAAAATTTTGCCCGCATGTCCGGTCTTAAAGTTAAAGATGCCAGAGCACAAGTTGTTGAAATGCTGAAAGAAGATGGCGCTTTACTTGGCGAGCCAAAACCGCTTATGCATCCGGTTAAATTTTATGAAAAAGGAAATATTCCTCTTGAATTTGTTTCGTCCCGCCAATGGTTTATCTCTATTTTAAAATATAAAGAAGACCTGCTTGAAATGGGAAGAAAAATCAAATGGACACCGGCTCACATGCAATCACGTTATGAAGCTTGGGTTGAAGGACTCAATCAAGATTGGTGCATCTCGCGTCAACGCTTTTTCGGTGTTCCATTCCCGGTTTGGTATAAAATAGATGCAACTGGCGCTATTGATTATGATCATCCGATTTATGCAACGGCTGAGCAATTACCTGTTGACCCGTCAACAATGACGCCAAAAGGATATACGGAAGAAATGCGCGATAAGCCAAACGGATTTACGGCTGATAAAGACGTTATGGACACTTGGGCAACAAGTTCTTTAACACCGCAAATTGCTTTAGCTCATGCACCACAAGGGCATCATCTTTCTTTACCGTTTGATGTCCGCCCGCAAGCACATGATATTATCCGCACTTGGGCTTTCTATACCATTATGAAGGCATTTGCTCACGAAGGGAAAACGCCATGGAATGAAGCATTAATCAGTGGATTTATTTTGGATCCGGATCGCAAAAAAATGAGTAAATCCAAAGGAAACGTTGTAACGCCGATGGATTTATTGGTCAAACATTCAGCGGATGCCGTTCGCTATTGGGCCTCCAGAGCCAAACTCGGTATCGATACGGCATTTGAAGAACAAATCATGGAACAAGGCCGAAAACTCACAATGAAAATGTTTAATGCCAGTAAGTTCAGCTTTATGATGGTTGAAAAATCAGGGGTTGATTTATCCGGCAATTATATTGAAAATATTTCATCTGATCTCGACAAAGCATGGGCTATGAAATTAAAAGACGTTGTTTTAAGTGCAAATAAAGCATTCGAAAACAATGATTATGCTTTTGCTCTTGAATTAACGGAAAAATGTTTCTGGGATTTCTGCGATAACTATCTTGAACTCATCAAAGGGCGTGCCTATAGCGACAATCCGGTTTCTGCCGTTTCAACATTAATGCTCACCATTGATGTTTTGATGCGCTTGTTTGCCCCTGCCCTTGCCTTTACAACAGAAGAAATTTGGCAATCAAGACCTTGGAACAGCTCTAATGAATCTATTCATAAAGCAGCTTTCCCAACGGCAACTGAATTTGATACCATTCAAGGAAATGCTGCCGTTTATGACTCAGCCGTTCAATTAATTAACTTAATCAGAAAAGAAAAAGCCGAACAAAAACGCTCTGTCAAAACGCCTGTTTTGGAAATGGTTGTTTCAACGCCCCAAAACTCTATTGAAGTTCAAAAGCTTTCAAAAGAAGACATTATCAATGCTGCAAATATTAAAGAAAACAATATTTCTTTTGTTGAAGGCGAAACACTTCAATTAACAACTTGCATTTTTGGAGAGGACGAAAAAAAGGTTAAAGCATAAAACCTGATTTATATGGGAAAGAGCATGAAAAAGGCTTTAGGAGTTACTTTTAGTTTTATAATCCTTCTTTTTCTGCTCTTTCCTTTTTTCTTTTTAAAAGAATATAATCGTTTTCAAAATCACTTAAAGAGCTATTCCTCAAAACAAGCAATCCATCTTGTTTTTGCCGGAGATGACGGATATATCACTCCTCTTTTAACGGCCTTTACCTCTCTTTCTTTAAATACAAAAACACCGATTCACATTCATCTTTTAACAAATGGATTTTCTCCACAAAATCAAAAGCTGATTGAAAATCTTGACTTTAAGCTTAAAAATATTCAAATCACAATGACTTTGGTTTCAAATGAATTGTTTAAGGCTTTCCCGATAAATAACCGCTGGAATCAATCCATTTATTACAGATATTTAATCCCGACACTCTTAACAAACACAAATAAGGCCTTATATTTAGATGGTGATATATTGGTGTTTAATGATTTAAGCTCTTTTTATCATATCGATTTAAACAACAAAGTTATTGCCGGCATTCAAGATTATTTTGAAAAGAAATTTTTATCGCGGCCTCTTTTTCAAGATTTAACATTATATATTAACAGCGGGGTTCTTTTAATTGATATAGATAAATGGAAAGAGAAAAACATCAGTCAAAAACTTTTTGAAACAACGGCTCAATATCAAGATAAAATTCAATATTTTGACCAAGACGTGATAAATCTTGTTTTAAAAAAAGATATTTTACCGGTTTCTTTTAAATATAACGCTCTTCAAGGGGCTTATACACCGTTTAATAAAACAATTTATCATTATAGTGGTAAACAAAAACCCTGGAAAACTAAGAAACTTGACTATTACGAGTGGTATAAATATTTTGATTACATGCAAATGATTTTAAATGATGAAAATTGGCCCGTTCAAAGTTATTTGTTATATTTAATAAGAAAAATGATTTATTATCCTTCGTTTATTTTTAAACCCAAGCAAAACGAAGCTTAACGCCGTTTAAGAGCTTTTAAAAAAGGATACTCGTCTTTTGACACTAAATTTGATTCAATCATTTTTTGAATACCTTTATTAAAAGTATCATTATCCAATTTTGAGCGAAGTAAATAATCTTTTGTTTTATCTTTATGCTTCACATAACATAAAGATAAAAGCCAAGCTGCTGCCATTTGAGCATAATATCCTTGATGAGAAAATTCATCCAATATTTTAAAAATCCGATCAAGATAGTTAGAATTTATATAGTGCATTAAAAGCATCACCAAAGCAACGCGCACTTCAAACTCCTTGTCTGATTTAAGATATTTTTGAATAACTTTAAAAAAAATTTCCTTTTCCTCAGGATTTATCTTTATATAAGTGCAAAAACAATCACAGATAGCCCAATTTGTAATATGAGGGACAAACGATTCAAAAAGAGTCATCTCTTGTTTTGATTTTATTTGGGAAGCCATAATTAAGGCTTGAATGATTTTCTCTTCATGATAAAAAGCTTGATGCAAGATATACTCTTGCCACAAACCATTTTTTATCAACCGGTTCGCTGTTTGTTTTAAATACCCCATTCGAACGCCGATTAAGTTTGATTCATTCGGAATGGATTTTTGCATAAATTCTTTATATTGCGTTTCTTGTTTTTGAAACAATTCTTGTTGAACATTTAAATATATCATATCCTAATTATATGAAAACATTTAAAAACATCAATATTTTTGATTGATTTTTTTTCTTTTTAGTGATAAAATTTTGTCATATTTTATTTATAAGCTTAAAAAAATATGAGGGTTGCATGTTAAAAAGAATCGAAACACATAAATCAGACATTTCAAAAACAGAAGATATTTATAATGAGAACGGTGAATTGTTATTCACTATTCAATATACAACTCAACATAACGCTCAAACAAATGATTCAGAGAATAAATATGTGATCGATTATGTCAGAGCGCACACTTCATTTGGCGCCGAATCCCCATTAGACGCACTCAGAGAAATGGAACTTCAAGAAAATCAAAAAAACGCTTTACAAGAGCCCGTTCTTTCTTTTAAAGACAAAAGAGCACAAGATCCAAAATGGATTGAATGCAAAAAAGCAGCTAAAATTTTGTTAAGACAGGGCTTAAGAACTCAAGTTAAAGCATTGCTTCGTGAATATAATAAAAGCCATTCAATGGCTTAAACGGTTTTTTCCTGAACAGGATAAGAAGCTTCTTGAAGAGGGGTAATGAATAGCTTTTTCTCTTCTTTTGAATACCTGATATCCAAATTTCTTTTTTCACTTGTTTGAGGGTGAGTAAGCTCAATTTGGGCATAAGAGACTCCTGCTTGCAATAGATGATTGATTATCAAATCTTTTGTATACCCTGCCCTTCTTTTCCAAATATCAATACTTTGGCTTTTATCCGTGTTTAAGTTGGAAATCATGTCATCCATGGATTTTTGAAGTTCGGGTTCACAAATTAAAAACACATGTTGAAACCATGTTAATTCACCTTTTTCGTTTGGAAGTTTAACCTTTATATTTGCTCTTAAGAAAGAGGCATTTTTTAATGCTTGAATATCGGAATTTTCACTCCTTTGCTCATGAAGACAAGCATCAGCCAATTCTCCGCAATTTGCCAAACCTGTTTTGCGAATATTTTCAAAAGTCGGATAGCGTTTTACATAATTATACTGAGCTTCATGAGATTGAATATACCTGTTTGCCAACAAAATAAAATCATTTTCTTCCTCTGACATTGAAAATTTGGACTGTTGATATTGAAACCAGGATGAGGATAAATATCTGTGCGGTGGCAAAAGAACATTTAGCTTATTTAATATTTTGTTTGAAAACAAATCTTCTTCACCCCTTTCAACAAAAGGCGTTGGATACAATGAAATGGGATAAGCTGAAAGAAGTTTATTTAAGTTAGTGGTTTGAAGAAATTTTTCATGCCCCACATATTCATGAAGACTCTGAATTAAATGTTTTTTATCCGAAAACATAAAAAAATTGGCTATGTCCGTCGCTTTAGGATTTTTTTTCATTTCACTTGGTGAAAAACCTTCAATTAATCTTAACGCGTTGGCTTGATTTATCTTTTGAATTAATGCCTCTTCTTCCTCTGATAAAGGCTCAAAAGCATATTTTAAAGCCAAAGGTTTCATCTTTTCTTGCGTTGGCGTTAATTCCTCATCAGGGATACTTAAAATATTATGCAACTCGCGATAAACAACATTTCCTGTAAAAGAAACGGATTTTAAATTTGCTCCCAAAAGGATTAATTTTTCCAAAATCTTTTCATTTTTCTCTTGAAACGCTAAATGAAGAGCTGTTTCTTCATGTGTATTTATTTCATTTACGTCAGCCCCTAAAAACAACAACTCATCAACCAACATCGGTTCATTTAAAACCGTTGCAATCATTAAGGGTGTTAAATTTGTTTTTTCCTGAAGTTCATTATATTTAAATTTTTTCATAAAATATTTATCCCCTTTTTGTTATTCTTTTGTTATATCACAAAATTATACGAGGGAGCAATACCTTTAATAAACATTTTAAACAGTCTCTTTTTCCTTTAAAAACAAAGAAAGCAAGTTTAATTCACGTTCAAATTCAAATCGCGTAAAAACAGTTTCCATCGGATTTTCTTTACCGATCGAATGCAAGATATATTTATCAGTTTTTTTCAAAATAGAGCGATATAAAGGATTTTGCAGGGCGGAAATATAGACTTCATCAACCAAATCTTCATATAAAGAACTTAATCTTTGTATCGGTTCACCCTGCCAATATAAAATACCGCTTTCTTTCCAATTATAAGGGCTTGCTATTTGAATATGATAAGCATCAATTCCGGCATAATCAAAGAGATAGCGTTGTAAATAAAGATCTTGAAACTTTAAACATTGAAAAAATGCTTCCAAACTTTTGAGCTGAAACCCTTTAAATTCAAACTGATACGGAAAGAGATTTGATAAACATCTTGATTGCGAATTTTTAATATTATACCCGACATTTATCCAATTATTTGTTTCGCCAACAAGTTTTTTAGCCTCATCAAATAAAGAAAATCCGTCACATAAAAAATCATCATCCTTTTCAAGAATCTCTTTTTGAACAAAAGGCGTATATTTTTTAAATTCTTTAAATTCAGCTAATTCTTGTTTAATTTTTGTTTTCATTTTAAATACTTATCACCTAATTATAAATTAAATCGTCAAATTTATGATGAAGAAAGAGGATAAAATTGTCAAACAATTTTTTTTAAAGAATGCTTAAAAATATCTTGACAAGCAGTAAATTTTTGGATAAAAATACACCTATTGCCGCTATGGCTCAGTGGTAGAGCACTCCCTTGGTAAGGGAGGGGTCGTGAGTCCGATTCTCACTAGCGGCACCATTAAAAAAAGTCCTCTTTTGAGGGCTTTTTTTAATGTGTATCGATAGCGGGAAAAAGGACTCACGGGGGCAACGTGAGGCCGAGCCGATAGCCCGCGAGACAGCACAAACGTGCCGAACGAGCGGTTGCGTGGCGAAAGGGGCCCATTGGAACAATGGGAATTTCCATTCGAACGAGCGGCACCATACAAAAAAAGTCCTCTTTTGAGGGCTGTTTCTTTTAACCGCAAGCTATTTGGCAAGTCCGATAATTGACTTTTCAAAAACGGCTAAAAACCACAAATTATCGGACTATTTCAGATCTGATTTTAATTTTGAAAATACATTCTGATCACGATAACGTTCATGTGCTGAGGAGTATATATTTTGCCTTAAGATACCTTCAAATTGGTATCCGGCTCTAAGAGCTACATTGGCAGAACGTTTGTTTAGGACGTCCGTATGTATAACAATTCGATTGAACCCGTTATCAAACAGCTCTTTTTCAATAAGTGCAATCGCCTCACTCATATAGCCCCGTCCTGTGTAGTCTGTATCCAGCCAATATGATATTTCAGCTCGTTTATGCGGCCAAGCTACATTCACTACACTGATTAACCCGACAAAATTCTTATTTACAGATATCTCATACACAAATTGAGTATTGCTATTCCAATCCTTATCGACTATTTCCAAAAATTTCAGGGTGTCTTTCGGAGAATTAGTGTCTTTTACCCACCCAAGCCAAGGCAGGAAAATATCTCTACACTTATCAATAACAGAATATATTTTTTCCGCAGTTTTGATATTACAAAAGGGGCGTTTCAGTTTTATACGTTTTCCCTCTATATTTTCCCGCATAAAATCCTCCTTTTCCTTTTGAAAATAGCAAAAATTTTTATGGATTACAAGGTTATTTTTTGTAATTTTTCTTTTAATTCCGGTGTAATTTGAGTCCGATGATCGCAAAGCAGCGCGCACCATTAAAAAAAGCCCTCTTTTTTATCAAGAGAGCTTTTTTGACTATCCAAACAATGAAAAGGATCTATTCAAAAACATTCCCTTCAGCATCTTTTGTAACCGTTACAATATCGACCAATATCCAAATTCCAAGAATTAAGACCGGAACAACCAACAAAGCCCCCGGAAAAGTGCATAAAAGTTGAATAATTGCTTTTTTCGTATATCCTGCATAAAAATTATGAATACCCAATCCACCCAAAAATAAAGCAAGCAAAATATAGATTAAACGACTTTTTTTCATATTTTTTCCTTTCAAAGAATTATAAACATATCCATTTATTCTTCTGACACAAATAAAAAAGTATGTCAATAACAATTCTCTTTTGAAAAAAAACTTAAATATCACTTAACTTTTGGCGGATATCTTTAAAAACATCTTCCACCGGTTTATCAAAGTTGCTAGTCGTGTATATCAAATCCCCATTATTCATTAATAATGTTTCCAATTCCTCAATTCTGTTTAACATTGTTTGATAACTTTTGGCGTCTTGAAGAACGGCTTCAACTTTTCCATTAATTGTTATAAAAGTCGGCCGTCTTTTCACTTGAATTTTTTTAATAATATCAGAAGCTTGTTGCCTAAAAGCACTGAGAGGAAGGATATCTTCAATAATATTTAACATAATTTATCACCCTAAATTTAACACTAAATTAAGTATTAAATTAAATACAAAATAAAGTCAATATGTTTTTAATAAAAGTTAAATCCAAGGAATCAGTGTAGTATTTGGGATTTTCAAATCCCGATATGTTTTTTTATAATCTTCTACATTAAAAGCCGATTTGTTTTTTAAAAAATAAAGAGCCATTCTGATAAATCCGGCATGAGTCACAATAAGAACGTTATCCTCATTTTCTATAGACTCAAAAAAAGATTTAACGCGCGCATAAATTTCTTCAAAAGATTCCGCCTTGATTTTAGCGGGATTTTCATTAAAAAGATGCCAGATTTGCTCTGAAATATCCGTTTTCAACTTTCCTTCAATCTCGCCATAACTAATTTCACGCAGGCGTTTATCTGTGTTTAACGGAACATTTAAATATGAATTGATGATTTCAGCCGTTTGTTTGGCACGTGTCAAGTCCGATGAAATAATTCTTATTATCCCTGCTTTTAAAATATCTTTTGCTGAACATGTGGCAGTCTCAATTCCGGTTTGATTTAACGGAATATCCGTTTGGCCTTGCATTCTACCCATTTTATTCCAGTCAGTTTGACCATGTCTTAATAAATAAATCATTTTAGTTTCCCCATGTTATCTAAAAATTTACCTATACTTTTGCCCTGCCCTCAAAAAAAAGTCAAACAAAAGTTTATGCTTTAATTTTTTTAATATAAAAATTGTGACTTAATTTGAATTTAAGTCATTGAAATCCATTAAACATAACCTTTCAAAATCGTTTTTCTTAAACCTGATTTTTTTCCTAACGTTCATAAAAGACATTTTTTTAAGAAATTTTTTTCCTTCTGCTAAACAAAGGGGTTTTGACGCTTCTCTTTTCTTAAAAACTTGGGATTAAAATCGGGGCTTGCCCCGCCGGCCCCTTATGTCGCATAATAAATATTATTTAAAACTATTAAATTAATATATTGATTTATATAATATATCCAAATATCTAGACTGATTATTTTTTATGCATCTCAAGTTTTATAGGTCGAAAAATAGCTTAATCTTTTATGTGATAAACGTTTTATAAGACTTGGAAATTATCCTTTCTCTTAGTTAACCTTATTTATTCACATTTAAAAACCTTAAAATCCCCCCTCTCCTCTTCGTGGATTTAAGTAAAAAAATTGTTAAATTTTATTAAAAAACGTCCTTGATTTTGTCTTTTTTTAGTGATAGAATCGGCCAAATAAAAAAAGAAAGGGAGAAAATGGGAATATTAAGCGACTTTATTAAACAAATTTTTCAAGTTAAAACTCCGATTGAACAGTTGTTTGAACTGGCTCAAAACAATCAATATTTTGATGAAAAAAAGTTTTTTAAAATCATTAATAAAAATGACCGGTTAGAAGACATTTTAGCCGGCAGGTTTACCCCCTACTCTCTTGTTGATTTAAATATGCAAGATAAGAATGGGAATACTCTCCTTCACTTATTGAGCGGGAACTCGTTTTTAAGCAACTATTTATTAAAAAAAGGCGCCAACGCCTCAATTTTAAACAATCAAAAACAAACACCTTTAGCAAAAAATATTGCGCGCATCTCAGAAACCGATATCCCCCTTATTTTAGAAACACCCGTTGATGAATTAAATAAAATACGAGAAAACAAAGAAACAATTTTAACCGACCTTTTTTTAAAAAACGGAAAAATTACGTCTAAACTTCTTAAAACAATTCTTGATAAAGGGGCAAATGTTAATCAAGTCAATCAACAAGGGCATACACCGTTATATTATACCGGTCTTTTTTGCCATAATCAATTTAACACCTTTGCAAATTTACCGCATTTTTTAACTCTTGTTGGTAAAAATGCACGATTTAATGAGACAGATTTAAATAAAATCAATCTTTTTGACACCATTCAAACAAAAAGCTTTTTAGTGTTGGGCCTTCCGGATAACTTTAAGCTGATTCAAGAAGATCATAACAAAGACACCATTTTATTTAAAATGCTGAAAAACCCGATTGATTATATGTTTGAAGATTATTCAGGCGTTTTTTCAACAACACAAGAAAATTTAAAAGAAAAAATTATCAGAAAAGTTGTCTCGCTTTCCGATTTAAATAAAAAAGATAAAGAAGGAAAAGGCGTTATTGAAACCGCTCTTTCTTACCATCGCTATCCGTTTCTCATTCCGTTGATTGACCAAGGCGCCGATATTTCTTTTATAAATGAGAATAAAGAAACTCTTTTGCACTTAGCTGTTTTAAGAGAAGATGAAAAAATGCTTAAAAGTCTTTTAAAAAGAGGAGAAATTGACATAAATAGTCAAGATAAAAACGGCAATACCCCTCTTCACTTGGCCTTAATTAAAAGCAAAACAAGTTTAATCGATCTTTTATTGGAATATAATTCAAATCCGCTCCTTTTAAACAACAATAACAGGTCAGCTATGGATTTAAGTTTGAAAAGCAACTCTGAAGTTATTCCCCTTAAGATTAAAATTAAACAGCTTGAAATTGAAAACACTCGTTTAAACACCAGATTAATTCAGCGAAATGGAATAACAAAATCCGTCACTTTTCCCCGTCAATACTCTTAAAAAACTTGCTTTCCTTCTTGTTATTTGATATAAAAGTAAGCAAATAAATTTTTGTGTGGAGGAAAAATGAAAGAAACGAAAGAAAAATTTCTCTCAAACGGAGAAACGATTATTACTGACTATATGAAAAAAGGCTTTCCTTTACCTGATAACATTGAAAAACTTGTTAAAAACGGCAATAGCATCAATCAACCCAACAAAAAAAATGAAACACCTTTAACTTTGGCACTCAATTCACTTCATTATATCAGACAAAAAATCGAAGGATATCAAACAGATTGCAGATATGGTTCAACGGTTACCCGTTTAAAAGAAGAGCTACTTTATATGGACTTAACAATCCCCCTTATTAAACTGGGCGCCAATCCGAAAAATATTTTTTCAAAAGAAGGGCTTACATTTTTAGGTGATAAAATAACACATCTTACATGTGAAGGGGCGCAAAGACTTTGTGAATTTTTAAAAACAACAAATAATCCAGATTTATATGCATCGGATAAAAATGGGAACACACCGTTACACATTCTATCATTGCCTCAAAAGGATCTGGCAATTTTCAGCATTGGTAATCATATAAAAAAAAATGTTCCGATAAATGCCGTTAATAACAATCATGAAACGGCCCTTGTTTTGGGCATTAAAGAAGGTGGAAATGAAAAGCTTCTTGTTTCTCTCATTTTAGAAGGAGCCGACCTCAACATTCCGGATAATCAAGGGAACACCGCTTTACACTATGCCGTTCAAAACAATTTACCTAATCTTATATTCGCATTGGTTTTAATGGGAGCTGATATTCAAAAAGAAAATAAGGAAGGCAAAACACCTTATATGCTCGCCTCTTGTGATTTGGTTAAAGCCTTTTTACTGACAATTGAAGAAAAAACAAAATCTGAAAGAAAACAGATATACACAAAAATAAAAACTCAAAATACAATCTTGTTAAGACAAAAAACAAAAAGTCAAAAAGACCTGCAAAAAGAGGATTAACCGATATCAAAAAAAATACCCGTTTTTCAAGCGGGTATTTTTTTATCAAACGGCATTTTTCCGCCACATTGAAACACAAAAAAATCATCAATTAACCGGTCAATTAATTTCAAATGAAACGCACTCAATTACTTATTAATGCTTGCCAACGCATTAAACAAACATTTTTCTCTTAGTTGAAACAACAAATATCTTTTATTGATAAAGGGGAAAACCTAATGATTTTAAAACAAAAAAAGGCTGTGCAAAAACGACCGTTATAGTCAAATTATTTTTTGCGTTTTTCACATTTCGCATTATATTAAATAATAAAGAGTATAATCAATATATTACATAAAAAAATAAACATTTTTTTTACTTAAGGTCTATTATGCTCAAAAACGGTCGTTTTAGTCCAACTGATCCCATTCATACAAAAGGAGAAAAAATGGAAATTATCGGATATATCAGAGTCAGTTCTTCAAAACAAAGCTTAACGCATCAAAAATTCGAGATACAAAAATTTTGCAAACAAAACGGTCTTAAAGTGAATAAATGGATTGAAGAAACAATTTCTTCACGAAAGTCTCTTCAAAAAAGAAAACTGGGAAATCTTTTAAAAGATATTAATGAAAACAATATTCTAATCGCTTGTGAAATATCCCGTTTCGGACGTTCTTTATTAGAAGTAATGCATATTTTGGAGGTTTGTTTGAATAAAAATTGCCAAATTTGGACCATTAAGGAAAATTATCGCCTCGGCAATGACATTCAATCCAAAGTGATGGCTTTTGCCTTTGCATTGGCCGCCGAGATTGAACGAAATTTAATTTCCCAACGCACAAAATCTTCTTTGGAAAATATCAAAGGAAACGGCAAAAAATTGGGTAGACCTTTAACCAAAGCGCATCAATTACTTCACCAAAAAGAAAATAAAGAAAAAATTTTATGTCTTTTAAACCAAGGCGTCTCTCAATCTGAAATTGCCCGCATTATGAAAGTGAACCGCCACATATTGCGGCGATTTCTTCTTAATTTAAAGTCAAACAAAACAGATGATAAAAAGTAAAAAATATGATTGATTTACACACACCGGCTTACTTTTCAGTCGATTCAAACACACCAAAAAAAATGATTCATAAATTTATTCAAAACGGCTGCTTTTGTTTAAAAAAAGAAGCTGAAAGGCATCCAGCAATAAAAGCCGTTAACAGATGTGAATTCAGCGCAGAGTATCCGCCAACTATTAAAACGATAAATCTTAATATAAAGCTTTTGATAAAAAACTTGAAACAAACGTTTTTTTATTGTAAAAATAGCCGTAATAATAAACGGAGGAAGCATGACATCTAAAACGGATAACTCTCAAGAAACCGAAACACTCATTACACATCACTTGAAACGAAGCTATGTTGATATTCAAGCTATAAAAGAACTGGTTAAAAAAGGAAAAGATATCAATCAACCAAATTCAAAAGGAGAAACCCCTCTTCAACTTGCATTAGGAATTACCACCCTTCTTCGCAAAACCATTCAATCTTATTTAGATGAA
Organism: Alphaproteobacteria bacterium; assembly: GCA_017533325.1. GTDB lineage: Bacteria > Pseudomonadota > Alphaproteobacteria > CAAHEQ01 > UBA3637 > RGIG4140. The sequence continues at coordinate 8,020 of JAFXIF010000020.1, read as the reverse complement.
GGAGATATGCGATATGGTCATGTTATCTCCGGTTTAATGAAACAACTTTATTTATCTGATTATTCAATGGAGTTGATTAAATTGGGGGCAAACCCAAAAAATATTTACACAAGCGAAGGATTAACCTTTTTGGGCGATAAAATAACATATTTGAATGAGGCTGGAGATGGTTTTAATTTTGCTTTAAAGGTAAATCATTTTTTAAAAAACAACCATTCTCCAGAACTATATGCACCGGATAAAAACGGCAATACACCATTACATATTTTGGCAAGCAAAAATAAAGAATGTGCCCTTGCATTTCTTAAAAACATTATTTTAGAACACTCTAATATAAACGCTCAAAACAAACAAGGGGAAACACCTTTAATATATGGCATTAAAAATCAAGCAAATGAAGGTTTGTTACTCTCGCTCATTGAAAAAAAAGCCAATGTTCATAAAACAGATAAAAATAAAAATACAGCTCTTCATTTAGCCGTTCAAAAAGAAAAGATGGATAAAGTAATTTTAGCATTACTTAAAAGAGGAGCTGATATAAATGCAAAGAATAACCAAGGCGAAACACCGATCACTCTTTCAACCTCTATCATGACTAAAGCTTTTTTATCTTGCCTTCAAAAAATCAATTCAACAGAGAAAAGAGCTTTCTTAAAAACAATTGTGACGCATAAACAAACATTCATTCAACAACAAAACAATCAAAATCAAAGAGGTGGCTAATGATTGATTTACATACGCATTCTTATTTTTCAGACGGCGCTGATTCACCGGAAGAACTTTTAAAGAAAGCAAATAATATTGGATTAACGGGATTAGCGCTCACAGATCATGACACCGTTGAAGGATGCCCGTCCTTTCAAAAGGAAGCTTTAAAATATCCGAATATAACAGCCATAAACGGATGCGAATTCAGTGTTGATCATCCGGCAACCATTGAAATTATTGCCCTTAATATTCAAGATTTATCCCCTTATTTAGAACGCCAACGCCTTTTGAAAACTTATCGGTTAGAGGCTTGCGAAGAAAGGATAAATAAATTAAAAAAACTTGGCTATTCAATCACACTTAACGATGTTATTTATGATGCTCAAGGGAAATTACGCCCATTAATTGCTAAGCCCCATATTGTTAATTTCTTATATCAAACAAAACAAATCCCTGATAAAGAAACCGGATATAAAAAGCTTTTAAATAAGGGTTGTCCGGCTTATGTGAAACAAAAATCACCAAGTCCGGAAGAAATTATAAACTTTATCAGAGAAACCGGTGCTGTCAGTATATTGGCTCATCCTTGCCTTATTCACTTAAAAGGACAAGATTTATATGAGGAAATCAAAAGATTGAAAGAAAAGGGATTACAAGGCATTGAAGTTCAACATTCGGATATGAGTTTAAACGAAATGACTCTATATAATGAAATGGCCGATGAACTTGGTCTTCTTAAAAGTGGCGGATCGGATTATCATGGAGAAAATGCGCATTACGGTGTCCACTTAGGAATTGGAAAAGGCCAAGTGAAACTGCCACACGAATATCTTAAAAAAATTATTTCTGCTTCAAAGCAACATGATTAAAAATCATTAAAACACCAATAAATTTCGAAAAATGATATACTTTAGCGCGATAGGTATATCATTTTTTATTATATTTTGTTTGACACCACAAAAAATAACAGTTAAACTTCGCTTAACAAAAGGAGACAAAATGCATTGGTTGACAAGAAGATTAAAAGAACTTAAAAAAAGCAAACGACAACTGGCGTTACTGTTAAACGTTCACCCAACCAGAATGAATGACCTTGAAAAAGGCGATTGGAAGTTTCAAGTTTCGCATATTAAAAAAGCAGCCAAATTTTTGGAATTTGAAAAAGAAGCTTTCCTTGACTTTATTGCCGGCGATATCTCGGAAAATGAACTTTGGGAATATAAAGCGCGTATTTGTGTTTCACAAGAAGACTTTCAATTACTTGAAGCCGTTAAAAATTTCCTTAAAAATGAAAAAGCCCCACAAAAGTGAGGCTTTAAAAAAAAGATTAATTTTTCTCATGCGATTTTAGATAATTTCTGATTAAAAGTCGCGCCTGAATGCCTTGGTTCTTTTCAAACAGAGCCTTTGCCGCCAATCTTGTTGCTTGCCATAGCGGATCTTGATTGCGTTTTTCAAGTTTCCGACGGCGTTCTTCTTGCTTCAATGCCAATTGAACTGCTTGATTATATTTTTGATTTAATTGAATATCAGATTGATGTTTAAGAAATTCCACCCGCTTTTGAAGACGACTTTGAATTTCAGATGACAGACCTTGAATCATTTGTGCTCTTTTTGCCTCATCTTGAAACAACGCTTTTTTCTCTTTATCCAAGTTATATCTTTCCTTAAAGGCTTCTTCAGCAGTTTGTCCCGGTTTCAAAGGAAAATGAGCGCGATATTCCGTTTCCCATTCCCCTTGTCCACTGTCATGATAATGACTGCCCGGAATAAACTCAGACTTTTCCGTGAACAAAATTTCACCGGTTTCTTCATCTTTCCAAACGCCATAGCTGGAGTGCATATGCACTTCATAATCTCTTACGGCTGCATCATAAGCATGTCCGTTAAGACTACATCCCGGTCTTGTATAATCTTCTTTTTTCGGATATTCTTTTTTTTCCTGTAAATCTTCATAAATCATTTTTTCCTCCTTTTAAGTTCCTTTCACTTGACCCATTCAAGTTGATTAAATCATGGCATATTTAAAAACACTTTCAAATATAAGATTTTGAAAATAAATAAAATTTATTATTTTTATCAATTATTACTCTTTTTTTTTCGTGCAATTAAAAAAAGAAATCAAGATCTATCATAATTTTTTAAATAATTCTTGATTAATAAACGAGCTTGCCTTTGTTGATTTTTTTCAACCATACTTTTGGCAGCGATTCTGACCACATGCCACATCGGATCTTGCTCTCTTTTTTCAAGGTGTTGACGACGGGCTTCTTGCTTCAATGCCAATTGAACTGCTTGATTTAATTTTTGATTCAATTCACAATCCGCCTGATGTTTAAGCACTTTTAACCTACCTTGAAGACGTTGTTGAATTTCAGGAGATAAACTTTGAATCACTTGTTCTCTTTTTTCCTTGTCTTGAAACAACGCTTTTTTCTCTTCATCCAACTTATATCTTTCTTTAAAAGCTTCTTCAGCCGTTTGACCTTGTTTCAAAGGGAAATGCGCTTCATAAGTTATTTTCTGCTCCCCTTGCCCATTATCTTCATAATAAGCACCGGGAATAAATTCAACTTGTTTAGTAAACAAAATTTCACCGGTTTTTTCATCTTTCCAAACACCATGATCGGAGTTTGCCTCAATACCATATTGCAAGATAGCTGCCGTATAAGTACATTCATTCAACGACCCATCAGATGCAATAAAATCTTCTTGTTTCGGATACTCTGGCTTTTTCTTTAAACTTTCATATATCATTTTTTCCTCCTTTAAAATTCCTTTCACTTGACCCATTCAAGTTGATTGAATCATAGCATATTTCAAAACGTTTTCAAATATAAATTTTTGAAAAATAAAGAAAATTTATTGTTTTTTGTCAAATATTATCCTGATTTTCCAAGAAATTTGACATCTTTTTTTAAGTATGGTATAAAATGAAATTGCGCGCCCTTAAAAAAAAAGGATTTCCTGTTTTTATAAAGAGAAAAAAAACCGGCGCCTGCAAATAAAATGGGCGAATCGGTAAAATATAAATATTATTTAAGGTTTAATTTCTATCTGTCATGAGACAAAAGATAGCCTATAACCAAAACTTTTGCTTGATCTTTCAAATTTGCTTTTACTAACAGTTTTGCCGACTGGCAAACACGGTGCCACTCAGGATCTTTTTTTCTGGCCTCTGAAGCTTGTTTGAAGGCTTCTTTTTTTGCAATTATCCTTTCTTCAGCTTGCAAAATAGCAGCTTCTTGAGCAGCTTTTATTTCTAAGCGCATTTTTTTACCAGCTTCGGCTTCAATTAAAAATGTTTTGTAAATCAAATCATCTTGAATATCAGTCGGTAATGTTTTTATTTTTTTATACCGCTCTTTAGCTTTAAATTCAAATATCATTTGATCGCGCCAAGCATCTTGCATTTCAAGAAAAACTTCTTTCGCCGTTTTGCCTTCCGGTAATTTAAAATGAGCTGTATAGGTATGTTCATCATGACCTTGACCGGTGGAATAATATCCGGAATCCGGAACAAATGTGCATTTATCCGTAAATAAATGCCGGCCGGTATGTTCATCATACCAATCAGTTACACTACACATATTTTCAATTTCAGCGGCAATTAAAGCGACATCGCGTTCATAATCATATTTACCGTCATCATTTTCTTTTGGTGGAACAACCACCGTTTCTTTTTCTCTTCTAATGCCTTTTAACATATCTTCCTCCTTGATAAAACGATTCTTCGAAATAAGTTGGTTATAGCATAATATTAATAAAACTGTCAATAAATTCATCTAAAAGTTATTTTAACCGGTTTACGGGAAAATTTTTAATTTCAAATAAAATAAGTGCTTGACAAACAGATTAAATCATAAGAAAATAAAGAACATATTTTAAAAAGGATAAAAAAATGTATATAAACTTAAACTGTTGTTGCTGTTGTCAACTCTCCTAAGCTATGCTGCCGGAGCTGATGAGAGCTATACATTTTTTCTTTGAAGGCAGCTTTATGAAAGCTGCTTTTTTTAACTTAAACCATAAGGAAACAAAAGATGACCGTATATTTATATAACACCAAAACCAGACAAAAAGAAGAATTTAAACCATTAAATGAAAAAATGGTGACAATGTATTGCTGCGGTCCGACTGTTTATTCTTATGCTCATATCGGGAATCTTCGCACCTATATTTTTGAAGACTTGATTGCAAACACCTTACGCTTGGCCGGATATAAGGTTAAACACGTGATGAATGTAACAGATGTCGGACATTTAACAAGCGATGAAGATGAAGGCAAAGATAAAATGCTTGTTGCTGCCGAACGAGAGAAAAAAAGCGTTATGGAAATTGCCCGTCATTATGAAGATACTTTTTTCAGACATACTTCTGAGCTTGGCTTGAAACGGCCGACCATTGTTTGCCGAGCAACCGAACATATTGAAGATATGATTAAATTCGTAAAATCTTTGGAAGATAAAGGATATGCCTATTTTTCAAACGGAAATGTTTATTTTGACACCTCTAAATTTGAAAAATACGGTTGCCTTTCCGGTCAAAAACGAGAAGATTTGAAACATGGCGCACGAACAGAGCAAGATTCAAACAAACGAAATGACTCTGACTTTGTGTTATGGTTCACCTCTTCCAAATTTGAAAATCAAATTTTGCAATGGGATAGCCCTTGGGGTCGCGGATACCCCGGTTGGCATATTGAATGCTCCGCCATGTCAACAAAATATCTGGGCGAACGCATTGATATTCACTGTGGCGGGATTGATCATATCCCTGTTCACCATGAAAATGAAATTGCCCAAAGTGAGGCTCATTTAGGGCATGAATGGGTCAATTTCTGGTTACACATGGAGTTTTTGAACACCAAATCCGGCAAAATGAGCAAATCAACTGGCGGGAAAACAACGATTGACACCTTAAAAGAAGCCGGCTATTTACCAATGCACTATAAATATTTCACCCTCACCTCGCATTATCGCAGTTCTGCTGTTTTTTCAGATGAAGCATTAGATGGTGCCAAAAAAGCTTATGAAAATTTATGTGATGCCATCGCTTCTTTAAAAGCAAAAGTAAAAGACACTTCTTTATCAGACACTGAAAAAACAGAACTTGAAAAATTAAAAGAAGAATTTAATGCTTATTTGTTTGATGACATTAAAACACCGCTTGCCATTTCGCACATGTGGGGTGTTTTAAAAGACAATAAAAAATCAGACAATGTTCGCCTTAATTATTTATTGCATGTTGATAACGTGTTTAATTTGGAATTGAAGAACGTTGAAGCAAAAAAAGAACAAGCTGTTGAAATAACCCCTGAGATTGCCGAACTTTTGGAACAAAGAAAAGAAGCAAGGGCCACAAAGAACTGGGCAAAATCAGATGAAATCAGGGATAAATTGGCGGCGCTTGGTGTAGGCGTTAAGGATTTGCCGAATAAAGAAATTGAACTCAGCAAACTTTAATCTTTTAATATTATTAAAGCCATCGATTTTTTTCGGTGGCTTTTTTTACTGTCCGCCATGATTTATTTTGTTGCAAAAATAACTAAAGTGTTTTTATAATCAATTAATAATCATAATTAAAGGATAACAATATGAAAAAACTTTTTTTAACAGCTGTCTGCATGAGTTTCTTTAATCTCGCAACTGCGGGAGAAATCAATCAACCGGCAACAAACGGTTTTATAACTGTTGTTCAAAAATTTAAAGAGGCTGTTAAAACGGATAACCCTGCAATTATCGGGGATTATGTTTCTTATCCTTTTGAAAGAACAAATCCGTTACCTGATATTGAAAACAAGGAGGCCTTCATTCAAAATTATGAATATATTTTTGATGACGATCTTAAAAAAAACATTATGGAGTCTTTGCCCGGCGACTGGGAAAAAATGGGGTGGCGCGGAATTATGCTTGATAACGGCATTCTTTGGCTTGATGACAACGGCAAACTGATTGCCATTAACTCTGAATCCGAAAAAGAAACCGAATATATCAAACAATGGTTAAAAAATGATAAAGAAAAGTTACATCTTTCTTTAAAATCATATAAAAAACATATCCTTATTTTCAAAACGGATAATGAACTCGGCCGGATAGACCAACTTTCCGATAATAAATATCGACTGGCGCTTTGGAATAAAGGGAAGACTCTTTCGGATACCCCACAAATGATTATATCAAACGGTAAAGTCGAATTTCACGGCACCGGAAACAATACCACCTATCATTTTCAAAGTGACGACAAAAGTTTTGTTTTTTATATAAACCGCCTCACCTCACCGGATCAAGCGCCATTTGCTTTTGCATCATATTGTGCAAAAACCCAAAATGATACACCCCCGATTTTAAAAGAAGCATTTATTATCAAGTAAATTTACTTTTTTATTAAAATTTTAAATCATCAGAAAGTTCCCGAACGAATTTATAGATGCCTTTTTTGTCTTTTTTAAATTCTTCATTTCTCCAAGCACCGTTTATCCAATCAACCCATAACGTTCCATCAGAATTTTGTTTGATATAAGCACATTCGGCGATAACATCCTTTCGGCATCCTTTAGTTTCATCTGCCAAAACAAAATCAGCAGACCAAGTTGTGTGTTGTAATGTAATGGTTTTCCCTTCAGGAACAAACAACCATTCGCCGTTTTCTGCCCGAGAAAATTTCTCGGGTGGATAGCCCTCCCATATAACTTTAATAGTGTCTTCTGATAATTTTTTTACTTTAGCTATATTTTTTGTTGAAGACCGTATCCATTTCTCATCATCAAGTTTTTCAATATGACTATCCCAATGATTAAGTTTATGCACTAAATAATATGATTCTTCAATATTAAGCGGACAAAGAGCGTTATATCTGTTTTCGATATAAATTTGAGGAATTTGAGGGGCCTTTTGATTCGCTTTTTTGATTTTGTTTAAAATAAGGCATTTTTCATTTAAATTATATACATATTTTAATTCATTTTGCGTTGGTGTGAAAAAACGAGAAAATGCTTTTTTATGTATGGAAACAGCATTGGCCAACATGGCTCCATAGTAATTTTTAGGTTTAACATTATCCGAGCCAATATAAAGCAATGTATCGGAAATAGACGCTAAATTTGCTCCTTTAAAAACAAATTGCATCCAAAAATCATAATCTTCTGCGCTGATTAAAGTTGTGTCATATTTGATATGTTTTTTTTGAACAAAATCTCTTTTAAAAAAGGAGGCTGCATTTGGGAAATTATTATAAAACATTAAGTCAACTTCATAAATTCCGGGGGAAAACAAAAGAGTATATTTTAATGGATTTTCCACTTTGTAATCGG
>JAFXIF010000019.1 GCA_017533325.1 Alphaproteobacteria bacterium | reverse complement strand
TATAAAATTCAAATACTTTTTTAAACCTATTCTTTTTGCCGGTTTGCTTGATTTTCTAATAAGTGTTGAGTGTTATTTGAGCTAGTGGAAAGCTTTTCGTAAGCCGTTAACTGTTTTAACTTTTGAATTCTTTTAAGGGGGCGCCCAATCTGATTAAGTCTTCTTGAATCAATTTAAGGCAAAAGGCTAAACTTGGCTTATAAATACCTATTTTTAAACCCCAGGCTTTATCTCGGCTGAATCCGAAAACGGGAATAACTCGTTTAGAACGGTCTGGGAAAAATTGTCGATATGCTCTGTTTTTCGGGTTTTTGAAAAGCGCTGTTACTTTTGATACATTGTTTTGAGGAATGTGAAGTAATTGGCATAGGTTTTTGACATCAATAACTTCGGGGATTTGCTCCATGAGTGATAAACTAATCAACCGTTCGGCATCTAAATTTGAAAGACTTAACTTTTCTTTTGCTTTATTTAAAATGATGGGGAAGGCGGCAGACATCATCTTGATCGGATTTTTTTTAGCCGGTGTTTGAATAAAAATATTTAATTTTTTTAAGGAACCGTCTTTTTGAAATAAATGGAAGGTATCTTTTAAATACTGATTTAAAACGGCGTTAAATTTTTTTTCAGGCAAAGGCGAAAAGCTGTGAAGATAAAAATCCTTTATCGACCACAAGGTGTTTTTTTGAGAAAAACCCATTCTTTTTTCATTTAAAATATCGTTCAATACCTGAAAAGAAACACCCATATCAAGTAATTGATTTAAATGCGCATTCACAAAATCAGGCAACGCTTTTTCATAAATATATAAAGTTTCATCACATGAAAAGCTTTTATAATGCAAAAAAACAGGGGCGGTGATTTCTTTTTTCTCACTTAAGGCCAGATTAAATTTATCTTGCAGGCAGTTTTCTTGGATGAAGCTTTTTAAGATGGGAATAAACTCTGTTGATTTAGCAAGTCGTTGAGCAAGTTGATTGATAAGAAGACAAGGGAATTTATTTGCTTCTTTCATGCTTTGCTTTTCGTTTAAAGTTTCTTGAATAAAAGCGGGGTTAAACCCGTGAAAAAGCAAAATATCTTTATTTTTTTGAATAAATTCAGGGATTTTAGAGATGTTTAAACAGATAAATTCTTGCATATTCGCGGATTTTGCTCTTATAAGGGCAGGGGAGTAGCCCAAAAAGTCTTCTTTAAAAAAGAAGTCCGCCATATTTGAAAACCAATGCATAAAACTGTCTGACGACTTTGTTTTTCTTGAAAAAGAGGCAAGGTCAATCATTTGACTTGTGATGTCCGGTAAAGAATGCGTGTGAATGGTTTTTTTTATAACAAATTCATCAATATTTAAAGATTGTCCCCAGTTTTTTAATAAATACGGAATATTTTCTCGTTGAATGGAAAGAGTGGACCTGTTTGCGACTGCGGTGAAAAAAACAAGGGGTTGTTTGTTATTATTTTCATCCGTTATATACTCGTTTAAAAGCCCTTCAATCACCTTTCTTGGAAGTTGATGATACTTAAGGATGGAGCGCCGTCCTTGTAAAGTCGGCAACAAATGGTTTAAAGAATAAGTGTCTTCAGATTTTTTTTGAATTTGAAAGCGATTTAAAACCTCTTCGATTTTTAACGGGGAGATACCCATGTGTGTTAAGTCAAGTTTATGCGTTGTTAAAAAATAATTTAACGCTCTTTCAACAAGATAAAGGGTCGGTTTATTTTTGGAATTGAGTGCAATTTTAAAACAAGGTTCTGATCTGATAAATGTTTCAGCAAGGCAGTTCTCGGTTATAAAGTTTGATAATTGCGGACAGCTTTCTTTTGTTATCCCAAGCCACCGATAAAGTTCGCCAATCGGCATATAAAAATTCGGCGCTTTTTCAAAATCGCTGAGTTTGGCTTGTTTGGAATTGATTAATTTGAGCATATAGGCAGCAGAAGACATATTTTTTCCTTTTTAATTTTTTTGACGAGACTCTTTTGTTATCTTTTTGATATTTTCAGTTGATATTTTTTCTTTATAAATGCTTGGTGTAAAAGAAAAAGAGTCCGGCTGATCCAAAAGAGCTTGAGCCACTTCTTTCTTTAGCCCCAAAAGTTGAAGCAAAAGGAAGTTTCGTTTTATGAAATTGCGAATTTGTGAGGCATGAAGATAGATTTCTTGAGTCTTATTTTCGTTTTGAACCAAGAAAAGACTGGGCGTTGAGCCGATAAATTCGTTTTTAAAATCCGTTTGATGTTTTTTTAGGATATAATCAACAAAGCTAAGCGGTGTATTCGTTTTTTTTGCAAATTCATGAAGGCTGATCAGCAAAGCTTTTGAATTAAAAGAAGGTGTTGTCATTAATCGTTTCCTCTTTGTCTGTTTGTCGGATGAGTTTGAAGATACTGTTGTTTTTTCAATATTAATCGGTTATTTTTATTAAAAACAAAAAGAGGGTCCGTTCTCATTTTTTCAATCAAAGCCTCAATGTTTTCTTGTTTAAAGCCTAAGGATTGTAATTTCATTGATCTTTCTTTTAAAAAGTTTAGAAGACAATTCATATCGGCATAAACTGTCATTTGTCCGCTCGTGGTATAGGCATAAGAAAAAACAGGAATGGGTTTTCCTTTTAAGTTTGAAGAAGGAATCACTTTATCATGAATAAAAAATTCTTTAACGGCGTTTGTTAATATGTTTGCTCTTTTTGTTGTCATTCCCAACAGCTCGGTTAAAAGGGTTAAGGTGATATGATTTTCTTGTTTTTTCTCAATCGGTTTATCATAAAAAACGGCTTCTTGAACGGCTTGTTTGATATTTAACGCTTGCGCATGGTTTAAAACAAATTGTTTTAATGCTTTTTTATCAATCGCCCAATCGCCGTAACCGATCCGTTTACCGCGCATAAATTGAAACATTGGTTTTTTTGTTGACCCTTCATCAAGATATGTCTCATTTAAACAATGATGAAGGATATAGTCTCTGAACTCTTTATTATCACTATGTAAAGCCGTTTTTAAATCATTGATATAAACAAAACCTTTTGAAAAAAGCGGATATTTTTTTTCGCCACTTAAGTGTTCAATCATTTCTTTTTTAAACCCAAGTAAAATCAATTCTTCTTTATGATTTTTTAAAAAAGAAGTAAAGGCTTTTTCATTTTTTAACACATACATAAAGGTGCGTTGGCTTTTGCAATATATAAATGATTTTTCTTGTTTTTTTGAGTTTGAGATTGGCGCAAACGTTTCCGTTTCAAGATATTTTTCCAAAAGAGGCATAAGTTTTTTAAACCGGTAATAATCGGCTTTTAAACGTGTGGCAAACTCGCGCAACGTTATCATTTTATCTGTTTTTTTATAAAAAGGAACTTCGCCTGTTAAATTTTCAAGTTCGCGCTTATCAGCACCCGCTTTTAAAAGCATTTCTTTATGTTTTTTAAAAAACTGTTGAATAAAACTTTCTTTGATAAACAAGGCTTTTCGATAATTTAATATCTGGCGTTTTTGCGTTGATGAGTCTTTTAAATTTTCTTTTTCAATTTCATTTTTAAGAAGCTGATAAAGGTTTAAGCGCACTTCTTTAGAAAAAGAAAGTGATTTAATGATTTTAGGTAACGGTTTGAAATTTTTTAAAAAATCCTTTTTATCCGGTGTATTGGCAACAACATCAGCCATTGAAAAGCCCAAAGCCACCAGTTCTTTTTGATACTTTTTAATAAAGGGAAGCAATCCTTTTTTATGAATGTTCACATAAAAACAAGACCCGTGCTTATCAATGTTAAAAAGTTTAACTCGGTGTGTTTCTTGATTTTCATCTGTTAATTCAAAAGTTTCCTCCAAATGCTTTTGAATAAATTGGAATAATTCTTTTTCTTTTGTATTTTTCCCGAGCATCAGCAAAAATCCGCGCAACGAAATAAATTCATTTTCTTCTTCCAGTTGAGAGGCTTTTTCAGTCAGGTGATCTTGATATTTTTCCAAAAAATAGGGGAGAGCATTTTTAAATAAATAAACGGCACTACGCCCCCGAACGGAGGGGGAATAACAAAACATGCTTTTTTCGAGCAGTGTGTTATTTGTTTTCCCTGGGATAACATAAGTTGCGGTTAAACACGTCTTTTTAATATATTGTGTTAATAAGCTGACAATACGCGGATTATTTGTGAATTTTGAAGCTATCTTTCCAATTAATATTAAGTTATCCGGATTTTTAATTTTTTCTTCAGCTAAAACAGTTGGTATCCTTTTTAATAAAGCATAGATGCGCTCTCTTTCAACACCAAGTGATATCAAATTTTTCTGATGTTTGCTAAAAAAATCAAGAATAGCTTTTCGGTAAATATAAAGACCGAAATTTTTTCCTTCTTTCGTGCCATAATGAAAAATCCGAACATTTCGTTTTTCATGATTTGAAAGTGCAAGCTCAATACTTTCTTCCAAGGCGTTCTCTTCAATATACTTTTCAAGCGCTTTATGAAAAGAGGTTGATTTATGAAGCAACAGACAAAGGTCCTTCATACTAAAAAAATTTTGATTTAAATCCACAAGATGATTTTTCATTTACGACTCTATACTTTATTTTATTATTCTTTGGTGTGCTCTTTTTTTGAACGGGCGCGTTCATTATAAGCATCTTGACGCAAGCGCCGTTGAGCAACAAATTTTTGCTGAAATGATGCGTGATGGATAGATGCTGAAAGTGCTTTTTTTATGTCATCAGCTTCAAAGCCAATCTCTTTTAAGTCCTCTTGATGATTTGAAATAAAGCTTTGAACGGCCTTGGCTTCAATCATTAATGAAATTTTTCCGCTTTGACACATGGCATAAACAAAGCAATCTTCCGTTTTGTTTGTTTCAGGATTATAGTATTGCTCGTCTTGACAATTTTTTTCAATGAAAGAGGCGATTTTTGGATAAAGATGACGCGGTTGACCCAAAAATTCGGTTATATTTTCCATGCTTAACATTGAATCGGTTCGAAGCAAAATAGGCTTGTTTCTTAAAATGGCTTTAAGCGTTGTATTTTGCACCTTTAATTCTTTTTGATGACGGGTTAAAAGTGTTAAAATCGCTTCTTTTAAAATATAGTATTTTAAATATCCATTTTCTTCGCGCTTTAAATAGATAAGCGGTTTTTCTTCCGGCTCGCCGTCAGAATTACAAGATGTGAACGTTTCATTTAAATAAGAAGCAATTTTTGAAAAATGATTTCGCCCAAAAAAATGATATTTATCAATAAGATCCATAACAAGCACAGCTTCTCCTTCAGGCGGGCAAGTTTCCGATCCTCTAAAAATATTTTCATATTGAAATAAGGTGAGATGTTTTAAAAGCAACTCTTTATTTTGACGGGCAAAGGCTTTAAGCGCTTCTTTTGAGGCGAAAACATAATTTTTTTCATCATCTTTACGAGCGCCGACTTTAATAAAAATTTGTTTTTGAACAAGGGCGCCTGTTTCATCTTGATCTTGATAGGTATCATTTAAATGATATTGGCGGATTTCTTTTAAAAGATCTGTTAATTTATTGGAATGCAAAAAGTGTCTGGCAAATTCACTCAGCGTAATCATATTTTTTGTTTTTTTAGAGATTTTTTTCTGATTAATAAAATGATCGATAACGGCTTGAGTTAACCCGATGGCTTTCAGTTCTTTTTCATTTTGCAAAATCAAAATGGGCAAATCTTCTTCTTTTAAACAATAATGCGTTTTAAGACGGCTTTTTCGTTTTAAAAATAAATCGGAAGGAATCTGTCCTTTTTGTTCGGCTTGTTTTTGTTGATGAATAAGGTGATTAAAGAAAAGATTGGAAAAAGCCATTCGCATCGGATTTGCAAGACGAAGTGCTTTAAAAATATCGTTTTGTTGCAACAATCCTTCTTCTTTTTTAAAATCCGGAATTTTATCAATTAAAATTTGAGTGTTTTTAGCGCCGATTTTTTTTAATTCTTCTTCATGCGCTTGAACAAACGGAATAATCCCCTTTTTTTGAACGCAAAGATAGGTTTTTGAATGGTTATCCATCGGATAATCAAAAATAAGCTCTTCTGTTTGCGCGCCCGTTTCGTCTTGCAACATAAACGTGTCATGCAAACATTTTGTTTCAATGAATTTTAACAAAGCTTGCTCTTTTGCAGGAGCAATCCCTAATTTTCGGCGCAACATTCTGAGCGGAATGGTGGGGCATTCTTCTTCAAATTCAATGGCTTTTGATTTGAGTTCCGGTCCGCGAAAATTTGAAAAGTATTCGAGAGCAGCCGGATTAAAATAAGGCGTTTGTTTGCCGTTTCTGGGTTCGGCTAATTCAAAAATGGGAAGGGTTTTGATTGCGCCGGACTGTGTTTTGAAAGAAAAAGTGTCTTCTAAAAAATTTTCCTTGATGTAGCTTTCGATTTTTTTTGTTATTTTGGAATTTCCGCCACTGAATTTATGGGCAATTTCCCAGACAGTTAAAAATTTTTCGCGCAAACTGTTTTGACTCATTGTTTCCCCTTTAAAAAAAGTTTATTAGGGAAAAGTATACCATAAAACAAAACTTTTGTCAAATGTTTTTAATAAAACATTTATTTGCTTTTCTTGATAAGAGAAATGTAAAATTCAACAGAAGAAATGAATAACAAAAAGTAAGCCAAAATCTCGGCTGATTCTTCGATAAATCGGCGCATTAATATAACATCATGAGCATCCGGTAAGACGGACGAAATGAATCCGCGATTGCCAATGGCTTGGGCCAATGGAATAAAAATAATCATGGCAGAACACATGATATAAAAAGCAGGACTTGTGAAAAATAAAAAGAGTGCTTTTTTGATATTGTTTCGTTTTTTATAAAGGTAAAAAAGACTGAGAATTGGGAAAAGATAGCAAAATTTCCAGCTGATAAAAGGGATAAGCGTGTCAAAAAGGCTGTCCATTTCTCTGAAAAATGCAAAAACACAAAGTGAAGAGAAAAAGAACAAAAGAGGCCGGAATTTTTTGGAGAAAATCCCTTGAATGAAAAAAGAAATACTTGAAAAACAAAGCAATAAAAGTTGAATGTTTTCAATAACACCGAATTCTTTAAACGTAGCAGCTTTATAAGTATGCGCTAATCCTCGTAAAGATAAGGCAAAAAATAAGCATAAGAAAAAGTAAATCCCTTGTCTGAAACAGTTAAATAAAATTCGTTTTTGAACGGTTGTTAAATGAAACATTTTTCCCTCTTTTTTATTTTTTCTTAAAATACAATGATATGCAAGATTTTGTCAAGAGATAAAAAAGAAAAGTATTTTTGGTAAATATTGACATTTTTATTTAAATATGATATTTTTTTGACATATTTTTTTTATAATCGGAGGATTTTTTGTGTCAAAATCAATGTATGAAGTTATCAAAAAACAAAACGGAGAAGCTTTTGCAAAAACTATTCAAAAATTGGATGAAAGAATTTTTTTAATCCCTGATTTAAAGTGGATTTTAAGATATGCCGGTCGCAATCCGTTGCCGATTTTCCCCCTTTTAAGATATAAAGCCGATCAGTTGATGGGCAAAAAATCATCAAATAAAGATCCGATTAAACTTTTAAATGAAGCGGGATATGATGCTTTTTATGTTGAAACACAAGATCAAAAAAAATCCATTAAGAAATATTTTGCTCCGAATGAAGAAATGCATGCGGTTCGGATTGATGATTATTTAAAATATTATCATCTGATTTATGCCGTTAAAAAAGGGGCTGAGCAACTAAAAAGAGCGGATTTTAAAGAACCTTATTATGATGATGAGTATGCCAAATCCGTTATATCCATTCAAATTTCAAAAGAAGATAATGAGCTTTTTATTGAAAACAGATATGCCGGATATGGGCCGACATATCATTTGAATCCGGATAATATTATTGCGGGCCTAGCTGATTCGCTTGAAAAGAAGTTTTATAAAAAATTGACTCCGATGAAGCATTTGATGCCCAAATTCTTTTTGCAACCGGATGAGCGGTTGATTCATTATAATTTTGAAAGAAATGGCGTTTATTTTTCAGAGGGGTTTTATTTTAAAAACGGCATTGTTTATGAGCTTGATAAAGATTATCAATGCTTGGTTGATGTATATCTTTTTGATTTAAAAGAAAAAAAAGTTACAAATATTTTAAATGAAAAAGATCGCTTTGCCCGTATTTTAACCCATGAAATGAAAGGAAAAGCCGTTCAAAAGAAAAAAGAAAAAGAAGGTTTTTCGCTTTATTTGAATGGGGAAAAGTTCATTTCAGTCAATCAAGAATCAAGCCCCACATATTTAAGATTGTTTAAGGCAAAAAATTTGCCGAGTCACTCGTTAAATGGTGGTGCCGATATTAAAGAAGAAGGGTGGAATGATTTTAAAGACGGGTGGAATGAGTTAAGAACTTTTATTGGTGACAATTTAAGGACTGTTGGAAGTTATTCATTTAATCTATTGAAAAAATTGGAAGTTTTTAAAGCGGATAAGCTTAAAAAAATCGGAAGAGATTCTTTTGGCTGTTCATTTAAAGAGGGGACAGATGAATTAAATTTTGACGCTTTGACAAAACTTGGGGTTGATAGTTTTAATATGATAAATGCTAAAAAGATGCGATTTAAGCGGTTAAAAATCATTCCGAGGGATTCTTTTTATAATTTATATGAAACAGAAGAATTGATTTTTGATTCGGCCCTTGAAATGAGAGGAAATGCCGTTTGCCATAATAAGTGCTTAAAAAAACTCTTGGCACCGAAAGTAAAAAGGATGTATGGCGGCAATGTTCGTCAAAATGATTTGTTGCAGAACATTGATTTTGAAAGTCTTGAATGTTTATCTTTTAGTGATATTTCATCAAATAACTCTTTGAAAAAAGGAATTTTTAAAAGTTTGAAAGAAATTGACGGGTATAATGTCTTATCGCATAATCATAAGGATATTTATGTGGAAGCACCGGCTTTAAAAGAATCAGATGATGATTTACGAGTTAAATACTTATATGCCCCGCTTTTAGATACGGATAAAATGAAAAAACAAGGATGCTTAAAAGGCGTTTTGTTATTAAAAGAGCCGATGAGTGAGTTGAAAAAAAGAAATTCGGCTCCTCAAGTGGTCATTTCTTCTTTAAAATCCGGTTTGGTATCCTATTTTAAAAGGATTGTAATGGGTAAAAATAATACACGAGGATAAAAAATGTTAAACGAAAAAAGAGAACAAGACGGAACACTTTATGTTTTTGATAAAGTTATTACAAAAGAGTCATTGCATGGGCGTATGGTCACAAAACTGATCGTCCCGAATGCTGTTGTGATTGAAAATGATGCAATTTACAGATGTCCGCATTTAAAAAGCATTATTGCGCATAAAGTAAAAAAAATCGGTGATAATATTGTGGAAGATTGCCCGTCCTTGATTGATGTTGAAGCGCCTTTATTAAAGGAACAGGGGATTATTTATTTTGGCTCTTTATTCGTTGATTTAAATGAAAAAAAGATTTTAAATTTAGGTGATTTTGATTCAAAATTAATTCGTGTTTTAAATGAGGAGCTTGAGCAAGGAGAGGCACTGCAACTTTTTGAAAAGGCGGATGGAACAAGGATTTTAAAGCTGGACGGAAATGAAATTTTAAAAGAAAGAAACGGTAAAATCGTTGGTATATGCTTGCCGAAAACAAAAATTTTGCCGGCGCATTGTTTGTATGAAAATAACTCGGTGGAAGAGCTTGTTTTATTATCGGCCGTCAAAATTGATCATAATGCCATTTATAAATCAAAAGCACTTCAAAAGGTTGTTGCGCCTCACGTTAAAAGCGTGCGTTTTTCAAATTTTTCAAGATGCCCGAATTTGGTTGAAGCTTTGTTACCGGAAATGGAAGTTTTGGAAGATAGTTGTTTTTGCTTTAACGATAAATTTGCTTCATTTAAATTTGATAAGCTTGAAAACATTGCAAAAAATTGTTTTTGCCAGTTGCCGTCTGTGGAAGTGTTTTGCTTGAAAAATGCTGAATTTATCGGCGAAGGATCGCTTCAAGGAAACGATAAGATGAAAGTTGTTTTATTGCCTTCGCTGGAAGAGATTGAACGTGGTGTATTATATAACAGCCAGCCGGAATATCTTTATGCCCCCAAAACAAAGGAGCGCGCCGTCCGGATTAAATATTTGAAAAATGCCAAACAACGGATTAAAGGTAAAGATGTGTTGCGACCGGAATATCGGGGAAGAATCAAAGAATAACATGTCTTTAAAATCAATGTATGATATCATCAAACGCCAAAATGGAGAGGCGTTTGCAAGGAGAATCAGGAAGTTTGACAGTGGAATTTTCGAAATTGAAAATTTGCCGGATATTTTAAAATATGCAGGTCGTAATCCGGAGCCTCTTTTGGAATATCTTGAAAGTTTAAAAAATGTTCAAGTTGTTGAAAATAATGAGGAAACGGATCCGTTCTTGTTGCTTGATAAAGCAGGATACAATGCTTATTTGGCTGATACTTTAGAAAAACAAAACGCTATTTCAAAATATTTTGAAAAAGAGGAAATGATTTGCACTTTTAAAGATGCCCAGCGGTATCAAAGCTATCATATTATCCATGCGGTGAAAAAAAATGTTGAAGAGATTAAACGGAGTGATTTTCCAAAGCCAAGACGCGAAGATGCATACGGCACAAGTGTGATTTCCATTCAAATTTTAAAAGTCGGCGGCTTTATTAAAATCACCAATCGATATAATCATACGGTGGAGCATCCGGATAACACGTTTTATTCCAATCCGGATGAGATTATTAAAGGGCTATCCTGTGCGCTTAAAAAATATTTTGATGTTGATTTTTCTTCCAACAGATTGGTTTTGTTGCCGGAAGGGTATTTTTTATTCAAAAATCAAATTTTGAAATATTATAAAGAGGAAAATAACACTTATATCGGCGAGGGGTTTTATTTGAAAGACGGGCAAATTCATCTTGTTGACAAGAATAGTCAATTGCAAGTAGATGAATTTATTATTGATTTGAAAAATAAAGAAATTTTAAATCCGAGCGGATCAGATAACCCGTTAAAAAAGGTCTTGGAACAAGAAATTTTTTCAAAAACACTTCAAGTGAAAAACAATAACGGTGTTCTCTCGCTTTTTTCTTCAAATGGCGAGATTTTAAAGGTTAAAAATGGGTGTTTAAGAGAGTTAACACTTTATGAAACGCAAAAATTGCCGGAGTTCTTTTTGAATCGTCACCCATGGATTGAAAAAGTGTCAGCGCCATTTGTGAGTATTTGCTTAAAAGAAGGGTTTAGGGAATGCCCGAATTTAAAAGAGATTGATTTTAAAGAATTAAAAAGTTTTGATTTTTCATTTTGTGCGGATACCAGATGTCAAATCAAAGCAAAAACGCTTGAGGAAAAAGGTGTTAAATTTTTTGATTCGCTTGCCTTTGATTTAAAAAGCAAAAAGTTCATAAACAGGGGGTATTTCAGGGAAAAAACAATTGATGTTTTAAATCGAGTGGCTAAAAATGTGTCCGTTAAAGAAGAGGGCGATTCTTTTCACATTTTATCAAATGATAAAGAATTTTTGGTTTTTAAAAACAATAAGTTAACGGAAATTTATTTTAAATGGTATGTGGATGAATTTAACGAAAACTATGTTTTTTTGGATATGCCGGATGTGGAAGTGTTTTCAGCTGAAAGCATGACGGTTTTGGGTGAAAATAACTTAATTGAATGTCCGAACTTAAGACAGGTTTATTTGAAAAATATACTTGAATTAAAGGGGCGAAATTTATCTCATTGTGAGTCTTTGGAATATGTGTATGCACCGGAGCTTTTGATTGTTGGCAGAAATTCATTTTCTCATAATAAAAACTATAAAAAGGCTTCTTTTAAAAAGCTTTATAAGGTGTCCGGCGCCGATTGTTTTTCAAACAGCGGGTATGAAGAGTTAGACTTTCCAAATCTTGTTTACGCAGGGCGCAGTTTTTGTTCAAATAATCCTTTTTTGGTGTGTGTGCAGGCTGAAAATTTAAGGAATTTAAGCGAATATTCGTTTTCAAATTTGGATTTGGTTGAAGAACTTGATTTTAAAAATCTTCAATATATTGAAGGACGTAATTTGATTCAAAATAACCCGATGTTAAAAAGAATAACCTTTGAAAAATTGATGACTTTCCCTGATTTATGTTTGAAAGATTGCCCGTTGCTTGAAGAAGCTTATTTAACTTTAGTTTATCGCTTGGATGGGTTTTTGTTTAAAGAAAAAAAGAATTTTAAATATTTTTATGCACCAAATTTAAACGCTGTCAGTCAAGAATTTTTAAGTGCTTTTCCTGTGACGGCCACGCTTGAAAGAGGGCAAAATCATTCAATTCCCTTGAAAATTCTTAAAAACAATGTTTTTTCAAACCATTCTTGTTTGAGCCAGTTAGAGCGCGGAGGGTAAATGAAAAATTTTGTTTATCTTAAGATTAAAAAACAAAATTCGGAACAGGCGGCTCAACAAATCAGGAAATTTGACAGCTCTCTTTTTCAAATGGAAGCTTTGCCCGATATTTTAAAATATGCCGGACGAGATGTTGAACCTGTCTTAATGTTTTTAGAATCCATTAAAATAGGGAAAATGGCGCCAGAAATTGAATGCGATTTACCTTTAAATGAGCTGTTAAGCAAGGCGGGTTATGATTTTTTGATTGCGGATGATTTAAAAAAGCAAAATTCTTTACGCGGATTTTTTAAAAAAGAGGAAGAGCTTTGCACCTTTAAGGATTTTGACCGGTTTAAAAATTATCATATTATTTATTTGATTAAAAAAGGGGCGAAAGAGCTGAATCGAAACGATTTTTTGTTCCCAAAAAGGGAAGATGCTTATGGATCAAGCGTGCTTTCAATTCAAATTTTAAAAACAGGCGGATTTATTAAGATTACCAATCGCTATAATCATACGGTTCAAAATCCGGATAATACGTTTTATTCCAATCCGGATTATATTATCCCCGGCCTTTCAAGTGCGTTAAAAAAGCATTTTCATGTTGATTTCAGGGCGGGAAAAGCGGATGAACCCGAGGGGTATTTATATCTGAATAAAAGACTTTATAAATATCATCTTGAAACAGGGAATGTTTATTATGGGGAAAATTTTTATATTAAAGACGGTGTTTGCTTTCCCATTCAAAAAGATTATCAACTTTTGGTGGACAATTTTATTATTGACTTTAAAGAAAATAAAATCATTGTGCCCCATCAAGAGGATAGGGCGCTTTATCCCGAAGATGCGTTTTTATCTTTTCTGAAACAAGAAATAGAGGGGAAAACTTTAAAGCTTAAAAAAGAAGATAAGAAAACTTATGCCGTTTATTTAAATGATGATTGTGTGATAAAAGTAAGACAAGGGCATCTTGTTTATGCAAATTTAAAAACCTTGATTGTTGCTGATTATCCGATTTTTTTGCACCACGATTGGATTGAAGAAATTCATTTAAATAATTTAAAATCTTTTTCAGCGGGCAGTTTTTCTTTTTGCAAAAACTTAAAAGTTTTAAGTTTAAATAATGCGCTTTTTGTTCCAGCAAACAGTATTAAAAATTTGCCGTCTTTAGAACGTTTAAATTTAAATCAGGTGAAAAAAGTATATCAAAACGCAATTGTTTCATTGCCAAATCTTTTTGAGCTTTTAATGAAAAATGTGTTGGAAATTCAAAGCAATTCATTGATGTTTTTGGATAAAGTTCCGGCATTTGTTTTTTATAAACTTAAAAAAATCGGTGCCTTTGTTATGAGCAAAAATAAAAATGTTAAAAAAATTATGGCGCCGGCATTACAAAGAATCGGAGGTTCGGCGATAAGCGAAAATCCCCTTTTGACGGATGTTTGTTTATTAAGTTTAAAAAAAGTCGCCTCTAAAGCGCTTTGCTCAAATAACAGTTTGAAACTTTTGGCATTAGCTCAAGTTGAAACGGTTGAAAAAGGGGCATTATCCTCAAATGAAAATTTAATCTTTTTGTTGATGAATAGGTTAAAAAATATTGGCCTAAATGCCCTTTTGTTTAATCCGAACTTACGATATGGGGAATTTGACGAGCTTGAAAGTCTTTGTCATTGTAACTGCTTTTTAAAATCAGGCAAAAATGTTTATTTTTATATGCCGAATTTAAGAAACGGCAAGATGAATTTAACGGCTGTTACAAGAAAAAATGTTTTTTTGTCGCGAAAAAAAGCCCTTTTAAATGAACGGGAAAGCTAAAATAAGGTTGAATTTTCGGTATTGAATTAAAAAAAGGAAATAATTTTAATTTTTTGCTTGCATTTTTTTTAAGAAAAGAATATAATCTTTCAAAATGTCGGGTTTTTGCCCGTTTTTTGGTTGCGGATAGGGGAACTTGTCCGTTGTGGGATATGAAAATGCCTCTTTATTTAATTTTGCTCTTGACAAAATTATAAAAAGAGTGTATAAAATCAATCCTATTTTGTATAAGTAAAGGGATATAAAAATGTTTGCAGTAATTAAAACAGGCGGAAAACAATATAAAGTTGCTAAAGATTCTGTTATTGTTGTTGAAAAATTAGCCGGTGAAGCAGGGGCTGCTGTTTCATTTAATGAAGTGTTAATGGCTGGTGATAAAGTTGGTGCTCCTTTTGTTGAAGGCGCTGTTGTCAGCGGTGAAATCGTGAAACAAACACGTGGTGAAAAAGTTGTCATCTTTAAAAAAATTCGCCGTCATGGTTACAGACGTAAAAAAGGTCATAAACAAGATTTAACAGTTGTTAAAATTACAGACGTTAAAGCTTAAGAGATAAAGGAGAAAACAAATGGCACATAAGAAAGCAGGCGGTAGTACCAGAAACGGTCGTGATTCCGAAGGTAGACGTTTAGGTTTGAAAAAATCAGGCGGTCAATCCGTTATTGCCGGTAACATCATTGTTCGTCAACGCGGAACGGTTTATCGTCCGGGTGACAATGTCGGTATCGGTAAAGATCATACATTGTTTGCAACAGCTGACGGTGTTGTTCAATTCAAACATTCGTTTAAGGATAGGGTTTACGTTTCAGTTGTAGACGCCGAATAAAACGTTTTAAGCGATATCTAAAGGCTCCTGAAAAAGTGTCGTGTGCAAAAAAAAGTACATAAGCTTTTGAAGGGGCCTTTATCTATTTGTTTAAAATGATTGATTCAACATACCAAGAATTTAAGGGGTAGGAAGCTTTTTTGTATATAAAGTTTTTGGCTATTTGCATGAAACATTTAGAGTCATTATTTGCAAAAGCCGCTTTAAAAGAATCTAAAAAAATAGATCTATTTTAAGATAATTCAGATTATAATATATTGAAAGTAAAAAAATTTTCATTGTTTTTTGTTCGTTTTTGAACGTGATTTAACGAAAATTGTTTTCTATCTTCGTGGGATTTTATAATTCTTTTTGTCTGGAAGCCTGTTTGATTTTTTAATTTGAACGATATTTTTTTACTCATCACTAGGGGAGAGGGGTGTCAGTAAAGATATCATAAAAAGGTTGGAGTGCCCCACCTGGATACATCACACGGGGCTAGAGGCGCCCCCAGATAATGCCATATTTCTGTTTATCCGAGTTCAAAAGAATATACTCTTCTTTTTTATGCAAGTAATTTTTAATATTTTATTTAAAATTAATAATATCAATAAGTTATAAAGTGTTCTTAAAGTTTTACTTAAATGCGATAAATGGGGAATCTAGGGGTAAATAAAAGGATTCTATGTATGATATGATGGGTTAATATGTAATAAAGTAAGTAAGATATATCTTATTACCCCTGAACCTATTTACAATATCACCTCACTTTTTCAAACCTCTTTTTCAAATATATCTCTCTCCACAAGAACTCTCCCTCCAACCACCATACC
>JAFXIF010000018.1 GCA_017533325.1 Alphaproteobacteria bacterium | reverse complement strand
CGAATTCTATTCTCGTTAATCAATATCAAAATTCAAAAACCGCTCTGTTTCAGGGCGGTTTTTTTTGTAAAGAGAAAAACTACCTGCAAGGTCGGTGATTTTTTTAGAGCTTATAGCGATGAGGTTTAAAGACCTTATGTCTTTAAAAAAAAGTAAGAAAAAGGCGCACGATAGGGGGAAGAATAAGTTTTGCCTTTAGTGTTAATGATCCTTTCGCTCAATTCCCATTCGCCTTAATTTAATATATGCTCTTTCCTTATGAAAGCAAGGATAACTTTTTGCTGTTTTGCAACCTTAAAAAACAATGAGTAGAAGAGGGGATAAAACCAAAGAAAAAGGATATAATCAAAGCCTTTTTGTTTGAATAAAGTTTTTATTTTTGTTAAGCAAAAAACTCCCTTTGTTTAGAGATGCTTATAAAAATAATATGAATAAATGATTGCAAGTGATATGGCATTGTTGCCCCTCATCAAAGTTTTCATAAAAAAAGCCTTTCAAAATGAAAGGCTTTTTGTTATAGCATGGCTTGATTTTTAGTTTTAGTTCCCGACAACTGAAGAATCGTCATTCGGTCTATCGGAAACATAAGAGTCTCCCGACCCTCCGGTATAGACACAATATGTATGAACTAAAGCCGTAATCGGAGTTGTGATATCTGTAATTTCCGTTCCATTTTGATCGTATGATAAGTTAACAGTCCAAGCGCCATCGGTATTCGGATTTGAACCGGCGGTGTGATGATAATTTTTGGTATCTGTATCATATTTAATTTCAACACGCGGCAAAATCGGATAGGCGTTTGGAATCACTTCCGCTTTTTCCTCTAAAGTGCCGTCTTCTTTTGCCGTAACGCTGTTAACAACAGCATCAACAAAGTTTTTTTCGGTTGATTGATGCCATTGCACCGGTGTCACAACAATGGCCGGAACATGTAAATACGGGCAGGCCGGCATCGCAATTGTTTTCCCGATGCTTGTATTGAATTCAAGATTAGTAATCGTTGAAATTTCTTTT
This sequence comes from Alphaproteobacteria bacterium, assembly GCA_017533325.1. Lineage (GTDB taxonomy): Bacteria > Pseudomonadota > Alphaproteobacteria > CAAHEQ01 > UBA3637 > RGIG4140. Next base: position 29,584 of record JAFXIF010000018.1, on the reverse strand, counting down.
AATTGATATTTGGGCAATAATTCGCTTAATTTGGCGCCCCCACGGCTTTCGAGCCGGATATCTCCCATAACGGAAATAAATCTCGGGTCAACTTTATAGGCTTGATTTGAGCCAACGGCTTTACTGGCATTGGCAGCTTTTGCATTGGATTCAATTCGCCCGTTTTTAAGCGTTAATGTTTCGGTTTCATTGTTTTTTTCAGACATTGTTTCACTGCTTGATAAAACAGAAACGCCTCTGGCAACGATTTCCCCTTGTCCGTTAATGGTAATTGCTTCTTTTCCGTTTGCTGTATAAACAACAATACGTCTTTTTTTATTTTCTTCAATAGAAGCTGATGCCGGCTTGTTATTCGTTCCTTCGATTAAAACCGAAGTTGGTCTTTTGTCCGCATCACCTAAAGGTTCGCTTGCAATGATAACAGAGGTGTTTGCTGTTGGGGAAGAGCGCATATGTAATTGATTTTTAGCAAAAACATTTCCGGCATAATCGCCTTCTGCGGCAACCCAGAATAAGGGATCGCATCCTTTTTCACCCGGAAGTCTGATGGTGTCATTTTGAGCTGTTGTGGCTGTTGAAGTATCAGAAGACGTGGTTGAATTATGTTTTAATTCAAAGCAAGAGTTGTCAGCAGAGCTATCCACTTGGCCGACAGAAAACAAATTCCATGCATGCAATCGTTTGCTTGCATACCCCATGTCCGGCATTAAAATATTCGATTGATCAAAATCTTCATATTTAACAGTTGGAACGTATGTGTCAATGCCGGTTGTTGCAATAAAAGTATGGTCATCATCACTAAACAAAATACCGGCATCTGTCAATTTTGATTTTTCCAACTGCCAGGCAGCTCCCGTTCCGTTGATTTCATCATTCCCTTTTCTTAAGATACCGCCATCTGCGCCGATAAGTGTTGCAATGCGGGCAACTCGTTTTAAACTTAATCCTTCAAGATTTAATGTGGTTAAGTCTGGAATAATGAAGCCTTGTAAAGAGCTGTTTCCTTTTTTAGAAGAATCTTTGATAATTGAAAAATGGTATCCGTTCATTGTTCCTTCAAATCCGCTCGGTAAATAGGAGGCAATTGTGTTTAAGTCCGGTGTGCAGACTGTTTCAGTGCAAGTAATTTCCGAGTGATAACTCATAAGGTATGAAGAAAATGCTTCTTTCATAATGCGCATTTCAGAGGCAATATTGATGTTTTCCACTTCTTCGTTTCTGTCGGCGACTTGTTTAAAAAGAAGGGGTCCCATAACGCCTAAAAGGGCAACGACAGCGATAACTTCAATGAGGACGGAGCCCTTTTCCTGTTTCTTTAAGTGATTATTCATAACTGCCTCCTTTAATTTTAAAAATTATAACGTTTCTTTTCTGTTTTTAAATTGTGTTTGATTTCATCTTGATTGAGTGCTCGATTGTATATTTTGATATTATACATGTCAGCATTTAACTTATTGCTCGTATTTGTTGCGGTTGCGATATGAAGTGTGTTAGCGGATAATCCGTCAAAATATATATCATTTGCAAATGTTTCAGTATCAGCTTTTGTGCCATTAACGAAAAGATGATGGAATCTTGACCCAACCACATAAGAAATAGAAGTAATATTATAAGGAATCGTTGCAGAGACTTCCCCGATTGGAAGGTCTTGTCCTTTATAAAGGGTAACTGTTAATTTTCCTTTGTCATACATTGCTAAAACATAAGGATAAGAAGATGTGTCTGTTGAAAAAAGCGGCGCCTTAGAAACAATAGAGTCTTCTTGATCATATTGATCAAAATTAACAACAAAAGAAAAAGTAAATTCTGATTTTATTTCTTTGGCGCTGGTGCTTATCGGCAAATCAAGATAAATATCGCCCATAAAAGCTAAAGGAACATCCTCATTCGGGTTCCAATTTGTGGAGGCGCTTGTTCCGGTAAAGTTGATTTCTGACTGAGAAATAATATCAATCCAACCGTCTTTTGAATCGCTATGTATGGGGGCGCCGGCCTCCGTTTTATTGTTCATTATGCTGTCAAAATGGTATATTAACCCTTCTGTAACATAAGGAGAGTTAACCGGTGTGATGCAAAAAACGGGCTGATAGTCATATTCATTTTCAGCCGGAAAATATGAATTGTCGGAAAATACTTTATAAAGGTTATAAGGAATGCGTCTTTTTTGGCCATCAACCGAAAAAATATACGGTAAATTATTTTCAAGATCAATGTATCCGCAATCCGGATCGCCTTTTGTCCTTTTTGCTAAGGCTTTTTCCCATAAAATATGATTGCGCTGAATTTCATTTTCTTTAGCCGTTGTATCTAGCCTTCTTTTATATAAATTATGTTGGATAGAGTTTGGAGGGAACAAGGCACCATAAGTTAAAATATATTTAAATGTTTGTGCTGAAGTTTGGCAAGAAACCACATTGCCATAAACCTTTGTTTCCGTTTCTCCGGAAGTAATGGTTTTATCTATACCGTCCATACAAACAATCGCAGAGGTGTAAGAACCGTTTTTGGGGAATGTTTCATGCGACAGTTGAAAGGGCATAATATCCGGCATATATCCGGTTTCAATATCAAATTCATCTTTAAATATATGAAAATGAGCCGCATCACCACTTGGTTTATCAGTGCCGGAAACGGGGTTAATATAGGGAAGGGTAAAGGATATTTGATCAGAGTAATCCCTTGCAAATTGGTGTTGGGCTGCAAAACTTGCGACAAATGATTCGGAAACAGGCAATTCTTCAATGTCAACCCGATCACTTCTCGGGAATAACATTGTTATCATAAGCCCAATCATAAAAGTTAAAACAGTTGTCCAAAATATCATTTATGTCCCCCAATTTTTCTTCTATCCCTTATTATAATATTATATCAAAATTTTTCTGATTGGTAAATGTTTTTTTGTCAAAAATAGTGTTTTTTCCTCTCTTTTTTGAAAAAAAACAAATGATTTATTTTAAATATAAAAAATAGTCCCGTTTTTTTCTGTCGGGACTGTTTGAATTTTATTTAAAAATCGGCAACTTATCTAACTTTTTTAAAGCGTTGATAAAAGCCTCATCCGCCGGACAAAATTCATAATCATCTAATTCTGAAAGCAAAATCCATTTTGCATCATTATGTTCATATAAAGCGGGAAGGGTTTCATCATTACTTGTTGCCCAAAAAGCGTGGAGGTGAAAATCGCCTTTTTCGGGATAAGTGTGAACATGACTCATAAAAAGGTCATGAACTTGAATTTCTTTTTCCATTTCTTCTTTAAATTCTCTGATAACGCATTCTTGAAGGGTTTCGCCTTTTTCAAGCTTTCCCCCGGGGAATTCCCATAATAATTCCGGAAATTTTCCTTTTTTTCGTTGCGCAATTAAAATTTTGTTATTGCAGGTGACAACTGCCATTGAAATTTCTATCATATAAAATCCTTTTGTTATGCTGTTTTATCTAATCCTGTTCTTAAAAGATATAAATTATTGCTTGAAGGTCTTGAGGGTTGCTTCACTTGAATTTGATCATCTTTTGTTTTTAAAAATTCAGGCGCAACGTTTTGTCTGTATATAACATTAAGCGCCGAACAGACGGCATTTGTTTTTTCATTAAACAGTTGGTGTTTTTTTATCTCATTTAAAAATCCGGCCAGCTCGTTACTCGTCATTAAAAAATGCCCTAACTCTGAAACACGTTCAAAGCTTATTTTGTTCCCGAATTCAATTTTATAAAAAATATTATTTTTCTTTAAAATTAATTTTTTCCCTTTTGTTAAAACCGGCGGTATCGGAAAATTATTGCTGACAAGGTTAAATTGTTTTGACCCTCGATTGAAACAATCTTTTAATCCGAAATAGCGGTAAATATCTGAAAAATGAGGGAATATTTTTTTTGCCTTTGGTTTTGTCAGTTTATATTTAGCTGTTTTTGAATAAATTTTTTCAAGCTTATCCATCACTTGCTTCGCTGTTAACATATCCGTTTTGAGCCAGCCGGCGATCATTTCTTTTGCTTTTTCCAAAGGCATTAATTTGACCTTATTATTTTTTAAATTAATCTCTTGAAAACACGGGTTGCTTGCATCCAAAGAAAGGCGAAACAATGTTGGTCCTTCTTTTGAAAATAAAATACCGTCGTTTCCAAGCAGGGTCGGTATATCAAAATCGCTGGCAAACGGATTTTTGTTCCCAAAATTTTCTGTCGGATTTTTAAACTGATAATCCATTAAATAAACAGAGGAAATCAATTCATAATCAACTCGATTGTTTTCTTCGCCAAAGAAAAATGTTCTGTTATCAGATTGAATGGAGTTGTGTAAAAAAGCGGTATTGGGAATTTTCTTTTCATCAATAATAAGTGGGATATTGGGATTGTCTTCTTTAATAAATTTAGAAAGCACCATTTCAATATTTGCCATTTTTTTTCTCCATTTTTTTTATTTTTTATTTTTTTTCATTTTAACAGAATTGCTTTTTGAAAGCAAGCGCTGTTTTTTTATATTAAAACAAAAACGTTCTTTATAAAGAAGTGAAGTCGCCTCAATCTTTTTTTTAAGATAAAAAAATCCCCCACCAAAGGGCAGGGGATTAAAAGATTTAAACGTTAAGCTTATTTCTTTTCGTTGCGAACGGCTGCTTGAGCTGCTGCCAAACGTGCAATTGGAACACGATATGGTGAGCAAGACACGTATGTCAAGCCGACTCTGTGACAGAAATCAATTGTTTCCGGATCACCGCCGTGTTCACCACAGATACCAAGTTTGATGTTCGGGCGTGTTGCTTTACCTTTTTGAACGGCAATGTCAACCAATGCGCCAACACCTTCTTGGTCAAGTGATGCAAACGGATCGCGAGCATAAATGCCTTTTTGAACGTATTCCGGCAAGAATGAACCGGCATCGTCACGGCTCATACCCAATGTTGTTTGAGTTAAGTCGTTTGTTCCAAAGCTGAAGAATTCTGCTGTTTCTGCAATTTTATCAGCTGTGATGGCAGCGCGCGGTAATTCGATCATTGTTCCGACATGATATTCGAATTTCACGCCTTTTTCAGCCATAACGGCATCAGCAACGGCAACAACAACTGCTTTTGCAAGATCCAATTCTTTCTTTGTTCCGACAAGTGGAATCATGATTTCAGGAACGATTGTGCGACCTGTTTTGTTCATGACTTCAACAGCGGCTTCAAAAACAGCACGAGCTTGCATTTCGTTGATTTCAGGATATGTCACCCCTAAACGGCAACCACGGTGACCAAGCATTGGGTTGGCTTCGTGTAATTTAGCTGTGCGGGCTGCAATTTCTTCAACGCTGACACCGAGTTCTTTTGCAATTTCAGCTTGTTCTTCTTTTTTGTTCGGTAAGAACTCATGCAAAGGCGGATCCAAGAAACGAATTGTGACCGGAAGACCTTCCATGATTGTGAACAAGTCTGTGAAGTCTTGACGTTGATATGGCAAGAGTTTTGCAAGAGCAGCTCTTCTGGCTTCAACAGTGTCAGACAAAATCATTTGACGCATGTGGTTAATACGAGCCGGATCAAAGAACATGTGTTCTGTGCGGCACAAACCAATACCTTCAGCACCGAAATCGCGAGCTGTTTTAGCATCTAACGGTGTTTCGGCATTTGTGCGAACGCCAAGAGTGCGGATTTCATCAACCCAGCTCATGAATTCGCCGAAGTTTCCTGTCATTTCCGGAAGAACAAGTTTCAAGGCACCGGCCATAACTTCACCTGTTGTTCCGTCGATTGAAAGCATTTCGCCTTCTTTAATAACTGTGTCACCGACTGTGAGTGTTTTTGCATCATAGTCAATGCGCAAAGCAGAAACACCTGAAACACAAGGTTTACCCATACCACGGGCAACAACGGCAGCGTGACTTGTCATACCGCCACGAGCTGTTAAAATACCTTGTGAAACGTGCATACCGGCAATATCTTCCGGAGATGTTTCAATACGAACCAAGATAACTTTTCTTCCTTCTTCAGCTGCTTTTTCAGCATCTTCGGCTGAGAAAACGGCTTCACCGACGGCAGCCCCCGGAGAAGCTGGCAAACCGCTTGTTAAAACAACGCGTTTTTCTGATTTGTCAAACATCGGGTGCAATAATTGATCTAATTGACCGGCTTCAACGCGCATAACGGCTGTTTTTTTGTCAATCAAACCTTCGTTCACCATTTCAACGGCAATGCGAAGAGCAGCTGTTCCTGTTCTTTTACCGTTACGTGTTTGAAGCATCCAAAGTTTACCGTCTTGGATTGTGAATTCCATGTCTTGCATGTCTTTATAATGTGCTTCTAATTTAGCACGGATATCTGACAATTCTTTAAAGACAACTGGGAATTCTTCTTCCATACAAGGTAAATCTGTTCCTGAACGGTCTTTGACAAGTTTTGTCATCGGTTGCGGTGTGCGGATACCGGCAACAACGTCTTCACCTTGAGCATTTTTAAGGTATTCACCATAGAAATAATTTTCACCTGTGGCAGGGTCACGAGAGAAGCAAACACCTGTAGCAGATGTGTCCCCATAGTTACCGAATACCATTGTTTGAACGTTAACGGCTGTTCCCCAGTCACCAGGAATGTTGTTTAATTTGCGATAGTAAATAGCGCGGTCAACCATCCAAGAAGAGAATACGGCACCGATACCGCCCCATAATTGTTCAAACGGGTCTTGCGGAAGCGGATGACCGTCGTTGACGCAGATTTCTTTATATTCTTTAATGACTTCTTTTAATTGTTCAACAGTCATTTGGTTGTCAAATTGATAACCGTTTTCTTCACGAACGCGGTCTAAAACAGCTTCAAATTTTGAGCTGTGGACACCCATAACGACGTCAGCATACATTTGGATAAAACGGCGATAGCTGTCATAAGCGAATTTGGCGTTACCTGAACGTTCGGCCAAACCAATAACTGTTTCGTCATTTAAACCGAGGTTTAAAACCGTATCCATCATACCCGGCATGGAAACGCGAGCACCTGAACGAACAGAGAATAAAAGCGGGTTTTTCGGATCACCGAATTTGCTTCCCATTTTTGATTCAATGCCTTGAAGAGCAGCCAAAACCTGATCTTTTAATTCAGCAGGATATGAATGATTGTTTGCATAGTAATATGTACACACTTCTGTTGTGATTGTGAAACCCGGAGGGACAGGAACGCCGACACGGCTCATTTCAGCCAAGTTAGCACCTTTACCACCCAACAAGTTTTTCATAGAGGCATCGCCTTCTGCAACACCGTCACCAAAAGTATAAACCCATTTTGTCATTAGTTTTTCCTTTGCTTGTTAGTTAATTAAAAACCATATTTTCTATAAGAAAGTATGGAACCTTAAGATTTTTATTCGCCAAATTTTTAACATTTTTTTTATCTGATTGCAAGTGATTTTTTTGTTTTTGTATAAATAAGAGTTTGAAAATGTAAAGGCTTTGAAAAAATAAATAAAAAATATATCTTTTTGCTTTTCTTTTTGATAAAAACAATGTTATATAGTTATAGTTTTATAAAAAAAAGGGGTTTAATATGAATTTTATGACAATAGAAGCGATGAATGCCGTTTGTTCAGGGCGTTATCAAGGAGATCCGTTTAGTATTTTTGGAATGCATTTATGCTCAAAAAATATTTTAACCCCGTTTTTATTTGTCAGGACGTTTCAACCGCAGGCTAAAAAAGTTGAACTTGTCAGAGTAAAAACAAAAGAAACGCTTGAGATGAAAAAAATTCATCAAGACGGAATTTTTGAATTGGCATTTGTGGATGAAACTGAATTTTTTGACTATTATTTTAAAATCACGCTTTATAACGATCATGTTTATGAAACGGAAGATGCTTATCGCTTTTGGCCTGTTTTAGGGGATATGGATTTATATCTTTTTAATGAAGGAAATCATAAAGATATTTATCAAAAAATGGGCTCTCATATAATCACACATCAAGGTGTGAAAGGGGTTTGTTTTGCTGTTTGGGCTCCAAATGCAAAAAGAGTGAGCGTTGTGGGTAATTTTAATGATTGGGACGGTCGGCGTCACATGATGCGGCCGCGCGGTTCTTCCGGTGTGTGGGAAATTTTTATTCCGCATTTGCCTGAATGGACGATTTATAAATATGAAATTATCGGCCCGAATGGAGAGTTGCTCCCGTTAAAAATCGATCCATACGGTTTTTCATTTGAAATGCGCCCTAAAACAGGAACATTGGTTATTGATCCGGATAAATATCAATGGCAAGATGATGCGTGGTGTGCCATGAAGCGCCATAAAGCAAATGCGCTTGATTCGGCTATTTCAATTTATGAGGTGCATTTCGGCTCTTGGCGCCGGAATTCGTTAGAGCAAAATCGCTGGCTCACTTACCGCGAAATGGCTGAAGAATTGCCTTCTTATGTGAAAGAAATGGGCTTTACCCATGTTGAATTTTTGCCCCTTTCAGAGTATCCGTTTGATGGCTCTTGGGGGTATCAGGTAACGGGCATGTATGCCCCGACAAGCAGATACGGGACGGCTGATGATTTTAAATATTTGATTGATAAATTGCATCAGGCGGGTATTGCCGTTATTATGGATTGGGTGCCGGCGCATTTCCCTAAAGATGCTTTCGGATTGGCTGACTTTGACGGAACGGCGCTTTATGAACATGCAGACCCGAGACAAGGTGAACATAAAGATTGGGGAACCAAAATTTATAATTATTCCAGAAATGAAGTGTCCAATTTCTTGCTCGCTAATGCTTTGTTTTGGTTAAGGGAATATCATATTGATGCGTTAAGAGTGGATGCTGTTGCCAGTATGCTTTACTTGGATTATTCCAGAAAAGAAGGCGAATGGGTGCCAAACAAATATGGCGGACGGGAAAATTTGGATGCCATTAAGTTTTTGCGCTCATTAAATGAGCTTGTTTTTGCCGAAAATGCGGGATACACAACTTTTGCCGAAGAATCAACGGCTTGGCCGATGGTTTCTAAACCAACTTATATCGGCGGTCTTGGATTTGGATATAAGTGGAATATGGGCTGGATGCATGACACATTGGGTTATATCGCTCATGAACCCATTCATCGCCAATATCACCATAATGAGCTTACTTTTTCAATGTTATATGCCTTTACGGAAAATTTTACCTTGCCGATTTCTCATGATGAAGTTGTTCACGGTAAAGGCCCGATGTATGATAAAGTGCCGGGGGATAATTGGCAAAAATGCGCTAATTTAAGACTTTATTATTCTTATATGTATATGCACCCCGGTAAAAAGCTTTTGTTTATGGGTAATGAGTTCGGGGTTCGTAAAGAATGGAATTATGCCGATAGTTTGGATTGGGGATTGCTCCAATATGATGACCATAAAAAATTGCAACAGTTAATTAAGCAATTAAATCATCTTTATTCTTCCTTAAAAGAATTGCATGAATTGGATTTTGAGGGAAACGGATTTGAATGGATTGACGGATCGGATGACGCGCAATCTTGTTTTTCGTTCATGCGAAAAGATAAAGCGGGCAATTCATTGATTATTGCGTGTAATTTTACACCCGTTGTGCGTTATGATTATAAAATCGGGGTCAATGAAGCCGGCGAATATGAAGAAATCTTTAATTCTGATGCCGCTCAATTTGGCGGGTCCGGGCTTGTCAATAATGATAAAATTCAAGCAGGTGAGGGGTGGAATTTTAAACCCTTTGCTTTAAAAGTTACTTTACCGCCGTTAGGGGTTGTTGTCTATCGCTTAAAGAAAAAATAATTTGAAACGAGGGGGACTTTATGACACGAACCGTTTTAAAAGGGGAACCATATCCGTTGGGGGCAACGTATGATGGAAAAGGGGTTAATTTCGCCCTTTTTTCTTCTTCGGCAACAAAGGTGGAGCTGTGTCTTTTTGATAAAAGCGGTAAACAAGAAGAGCGCATTGTTTTACCCGAATATACGGATGAAGTTTTTCATGGATATATTGAAGGGATAAAACCGGGGCAATTATATGGATATCGTGTTTATGGGCCTTATGATCCCGAAAAAGGGTTGAGATTTAATCCGAATAAACTTTTAATCGACCCGTATGCAAAATTATTAACGGGCCCGATATCGGCTCATAATTCAATGCTCGGATATCAAGCGTTGTCAAAAAAAGAAGATTTATCTTTTTCAAAAATCAATTCAGCACCTTTTGTCCCTAAAGCGGTTATAACGGATGATAATGCTTATTGTTGGGGGAATGTGCAAAAACCGAAAGTCCCTTGGACGGAAGAAATTATTTATGAAACCCATGTTAAAAGCTTCACGGCGCTCAACTTTGAAATCGATAAATCATTCAGAGGAACTTTTAAAGGAATGAGCTCTAAAAAAGCCATTGATTATATTAAATCTTTGGGCGTTCGATCCGTTGAATTGTTGCCGATAGCTTCTTTTATGAATAATGGGTTTTTAAAAGAAAAAGGGTTATCCAATTATTGGGGATATGACCCGATTGCTTTTATGGCACCGCAAGCTTCTTATTTATCCGATAAAATGAACTTGGATGAGCTAAAACACATGGTTCGTTTATTCCATGAAGCCGGTGTTGAAGTGATTTTAGATGTTGTTTATAACCATACAGGTGAAGGCAATCAAATGGGTCAAACGCTTTGTTATCGTGGGATTGATAATCAGGTTTATTACCGCTTAAACAAAGAAAATAAACGTTACTATGAAGATACAACAGGGTGTGGCGCTTCCTTTAATATGGGACATCCGCGCGTTCTTCAACTTGTTATGGATTCCTTAAGGTATTGGGCCAATCAAATTCAAATAGATGGGTTTCGTTTTGATTTGGCAACAACGCTGGCGCGAGATGAAAATAACCAATACGGCATTAAAAGTGCCTTTTTATCAACGGTTCAACAAGATCCGATTTTGCAACGTTTAAAATTAATTGCAGAACCTTGGGATTTAGGTCATGGCGGTTATCAGGTCGGCTTTTTCAGACCCGGTTGGGCTGAATGGAATGATAAGTTCAGAGATACCATGCGCAGGTTTTGGCGCGGTGATGAAGGGCAGGCGGGCGATTTTGCTTCCCGCTTAATGGGGTCTTCGGATGTTTATCAATTTAGAGGGCGCCGTCCTTGGGAATCGGTGAATTTCATTACGGCTCATGATGGGTTTACGCTTAATGATTTGGTTTCATATAATCAAAAGCATAATGAGGCGAACGGGGAAGATAATCGAGACGGAACGGATAATAATTTATCTTATAACGGCGGTGTTGAAGGGCCAACAACCGATCCGAAAATTTTGAAAAACAGAATGGATCGCGCCAAATCATTAATGGCAACCTTATTGCTTTCATTCGGAACGCCGATGATTAGATCCGGTGATGAAATTATGGCAACGCAACAAGGCAACAATAATACGTATGCGCAAGATAATGAATATTCTTGGATAGATTGGCAAAATATAACTTTGCAAGGCAAAGAAATGCTTAAAATGGTTAAAGAATTAATGGCTTTTCGTCATTCAAGACCCATTATGGAACATAGCCATTTCTTTACGGAAGATATATGCACCTGGTATAAACCGGACGGCCTTCAAATGGAAAAAGAAGATTGGCATTATTATGTGCGCGCCTTGTCTTGTTTGATTAAAAATCATAAAAATAACAACAGGTTATTTTTTATATTTAATGCATATCATGAAGAAATCAAATGGACGCTTCCGGCAAGGGATTTTGAATGGAAAATCGTTTTTTCAACGGCTGAAAGTCTTAAAAAACAAAAGGTTAAGAGTTTAAAAGTTCCACCGTTTAGTGTTGTTGTGTTGGAAAAGGCAAAATAGGGGAGTTCAATGGTTAAAGAAAGCATTAATCTTGAAAAATTAAATCAGCTGGCAAAAAAAGCCGGTATATGGCTCAATTTTTTAGATAGGGGAACGAATACGCTTTATGAAGCGGATACGCTTTCCAAACAAACAATTTTAAAGAGTTTAGGATATAAAGCTGATAGTGATAAAGAAATTGAAGCCTCATTAAAAAAAATTGTTTCGGATGAATATGCTTTTTTAATTTCCAAAACGCATGTGGTTCGATTAAGTGAGTCGGCTGACACCATTATTCCGGTTTACATCAAAAAAGAAGATGAAGCAAAAACGCTTATTTGGCGGATTAAAACAGCGCAAAATGAAGAATTTTATGATGAAGTGCCTCTTTCTTTGTTGCCGACTGTTAAAGAAGATGAAATAGACGGCGAGATTTACATCAAAAAAGAATTAAGCTTATATCTTGAATTAGAAATGGGCTATCATCTGTTAACCGTTGAAGTGAATAAGAAAAAAGAAACCTCCTCATTGATTATGGTGCCGGATACTTGTTATATGAATGAAGCGTTGGCCGAAGATAAAAAAGTTTTTGGTTTTCCGGTTCAATTATATGCTGTTCGGTCAAAAAGAAACTGGGGAATTGGTGATTTTAAAGATTTAGAGGGGTTAGTTGATATCGCCTCTAAATCAAAAGCTTCATTTATCGGTGTTAATCCCTTATCGGCTCTTTTTCAAGATAATCCCAATGATGCAAGCCCATATTTTCCTTCCTCAAGACTCTTTTTAAATCCGATATATGTGGATATTGAAGGGATACAAGAGCGCGAAAATTATGTTCAGTTTCAACGTTGGTTTTCTTATCCTTCCATTCAGCGCCTTTTAAAAATGGCAAGAAAAAGCAAAACGGTTGATTATCCGGCTGTCATGGGGTTGAAAAAAAGCGCTTTTAAAATTTTATATAAAAGATTTAAAGAAATAAATTTTGACTCAAACGGGCAAGCCGTGACGAAAAGAGGGAATGATTTTAATTTATTTTTAAAAGAAAAAGGTAAAGCGCTTCAAGATTTTGCCGTTTTTCAAGTGTTAAGGGATAAAGCTTTTCTTTTTAAAACTTCAATGATGTGGCGAGAATGGGAAAAACCCTTTCAAAATCCCTCTTCAAAAGCATTAAAAGATTTTATTAAAGAAAATGAAACAGAGATTTTTAATATATATTACCAACAATTTGTTGCTTTTGAACAATTAAATAAGGTGATTCAAAAAGCAAAAGTTTTACCCTTGGGTCTTTATACCGATATGCCGGTCGGCGTCAGCGATAATTCGGCGGAAGTTTGGTCCGATCAAACTTCATTTATGCAAGGAGTTTCAACCGGTGCGCCACCTGATGCTTTTAACCAAAAAGGGCAAGATTGGTCTTTAGCGCCGTTTAATCCTCAGATGTTACATCAAACGGGGTATAAAGCGTTTATAAATGTGTTAAGAAGTGTTATGAATGGAGCAGGGGCTGTTCGCATTGATCATGCTTTCGGATTAATGCGCCTTTATTTAAGGGTTCAAGGAGCAACAGGTGCTTATTTAACATTTCCGTTTAAAGAATTAACAGGGATTTTAGCTCTTGAAAGCCATTTAAATAAATGTGTTGTGATTGCCGAAGATTTGGGAACGGCACCGGATGGATTTTCAGATGAAATGATAAAATTAAATGCTTTTTCATTTAAAATTATGCATTTTGAAAGAAATTGGGAGGGATTTCTTGAACCGCACCAGTATCCTGCCAATTCCTTGATTTCAACCGGAACACATGATTTGCCGTCTTATTTTGCTTTTTATAAAGAGCTTGATTTGGAACTGGCTAAAAAAATGAAAACCATTTCTTTAGAGCAATATCATCAACATAAGGAAAACAGAAAAACAGAAAAATCCTTATTTTTAAAAGCCTTTGAAAAACAAGGGTTTGAAATAAAAACTTCTAAAAAAGAAAGCCAAAAAGAAGTGCCAAATTGGTTTATGCCGTCTGTTTATAAATATTTATCTTTGACAAACAGCAAAATTTTGCTTATAAGACCTGAAGACATTTTTGAAATGGATGAACAGTTTAATTTACCGGGCACTTATATGGAATATCCTAATTGGCGCCATAAATTCCCTGTTTTTCTTGAAGAAATGAGTGCGGATAAGAAATTTAAAGATATTGTTCATATCGTAAAAAAACAAAGAGATTAAAAGGTTATGGATAAGTTTCAACAAAAATATCGTGTCAGATCGGCTGAGTGCGACAGGTTCAATCAAATGAGGTTGCGTTCCTTGTTTAACCTGTTTCAAGATGTTGCCGATTTAAATGCCGAAGAATTAGGATTTGGGTATAGTTTTTGCCTGCAAAATCAATTAACATGGATGGGGGCGGGGTATCACCTTAAAATCAATCGGTTACCAAGGCGAGATGAAACAATCATTTTATATACTTGGCCGGCCGGATTAAACGCTTTATCGGCAATCAGAGATTTTGAATTAAAAAATGAAGACGGGGAAACCCTTGTTTTAGCTTCAAGCAGTTGGATTTTGATTGATTTAGCAAGAAAAAGACCGGTTGCGGTGCCAAAATATGTAAATCATTTGAATGTGATTGGGGAGCGTGTTTTTGAAACAAATTTTGAAAAGATTGCTTTACCGGAAGAGTTTGACTATCAAGCAAAAGAAACAGTCAGAGAGGATGATATTGACATTAATTTGCATGTGAATAATGCCGTTTATCCTTCCTGGCTTTTGGATTCTTTACCGCTTGAATTTTTGGCCTCTCATCAATTAAAAGAGCTCAAAATTCAATTTAAACAAGGGGCTGAAAAGCAAAGCTTGGTTGAAATATTATCGAAAACACAAGGCGCTGATGTTTATACATTGATAAAAGAGGGGAAAATAAAAAAAGAATATGCGCGCATTTTAAGCAGTTGGGTTAAAAAAGAGTTGGAGTAAAATTTTTGACGAATACATTGGTTTTATTGCCGTATTTAAAACAAGAAACGGATATCAGAACGCCACAGGCGCGGTTAGAAGAAGTTACAAGCTTAACAAAAGCCATTGAGTTGAATGTGATTAAAAGCGCGCTTGTTCCTTTAAAAGAGGTTAAATCAAACGCGTATATCGGAAAAGGGGTTATTGAAAGCTATACTTCGTTTATTAAAGAAAATGAAATTGATTTAGTGATTTTAGCTTGTCGTTTATCGCCTCTTCAACAAAGAAATCTTGAAAAAGAATGGAATACGAAAGTTATTGATAAAACGGCTTTGATTTTGGAAATTTTCGGTAAACGCGCGCGAACAAAAGAAGGCGTCTTGCAAGTTGAATTGGCGCATTTAACCTATGCCAGATCTCGGCTTGTTCGTTCTTGGACTCACCTTGAGCGTCAACGTGGCGGTTCCGGTTTTTTAGGGGGCCCTGGGGAAACGCAGATTGAACTTGACCGACGATTGATTGATGAAGATATTATTAAAATCAAAAAAGAATTGGAAGCCGTGAAGAAAACAAGGCATCTTCACAGGGAGGCAAGAAAGAAAGTGCCGTTTCCGATTGTTGCCCTTGTGGGATATACAAATGCCGGAAAATCAACACTTTTTAATAAGTTGACAAATGCCGACGTTATGGCAAAAGATATGCTTTTTGCCACCTTGGACCCGACAATGCGAAAGCTCAAACTTCCGTCCGGACAAGTTGTTATTTTATCCGATACGGTGGGATTTATCTCTGATTTGCCGACCGAACTTGTGATGGCATTTAGGGCAACGCTTGAAGAAGTGTTAGATGCCGATGTTATTGTTCATGTCAGGGATTATTATCACGAAGATTCACGGGCGCAACGAAAAGATGTTGAAGCGGTTTTATCTGATTTAGGATTGAAAGAAGAAGTGGAAGAGGGGCTTATTGAAGCGTTAAATAAAATTGACCTTTATGATGAAGATGATCGAAAAATGATTTTAGAGCAAAAAAAACGGCGCCCGAAGGAATGTCCGATTTGTGCTGAAAAAGGTGAGGGGTTTGAAAAGCTTTTAAATTGCATTGAAGAAGCGCTTAATAAAAATGCTAAAGAAGTTGAGCTTAAAATTCCTGTCACAAACGGTAAAGCGCTGGCGCTGATTTATCAAAAAGCTCAGGTCATTGAACGTAAAGATTTTCAAAAAGTGATAAAATTAAAAGTGAAAATTAAAGAGAGCGAACTGTTTTATTTTGAAGCGTTTTTGAAAGGCGAAAAATGAGTAAACTTTTTGAAAGAAATATCGAAAATTTTAAATGCATTGTGTGTGGGCAACAAGTTGACGGGAACGGATATACCAATCATTGCCCAAAGTGTTTGTCATCTCTTCATGTGGATATCAACCCGGGGGACAGGGCTTCAACTTGCCAAGGAGTGATGTATGCCATTGGTTATGAAATTAAAAACGGTGCGGAATTTATTTTGCATCAATGCTCTAAATGCGGGTTTAAAAGAAAAAATAAAGTTTCGCCTAAAGACTCCAGAAAAGCTTTAATCGCTCTTTCATCCGGCACATTTAATCCTCTAGAATATAAAAAGTAATTAAAAAAGCCCTCATGAAAGAGTTTTTTTATAATGAGATTTTTTCTAAATTTGAGATATATCAGATTTTACTTAAGTATTAAAAAAAAATATTGAACTCAAAATATCTTTATGATAAACTAAAAGCTAGATTTAATTTTATAGAAAGAGATTAAATCTAGGGCGTAGAAACCCTTTGTACAAGTAGTCGTTTAAGCATAGCGACTAAAATAAGTATGCCGACTTTCGTCTGATGGACGGATGTCGGTGAATAAGGTTTTGGCCAAATAAGCCGAGCCGTCAACTTGTACACGGTTTTCTAACATCCGCCCGCCTTTTAAAGGTGGGTTTTGTTTAACACAATTATTAGGAGAGATGTATGAAAAAAGTGTTATTATTTTCAAGTTTGATTTTGTTTTCAATTCTGTTTAGTTCTTTTGTTCAAGCAGGGACTGTTCGTGTTAAAGGTTATTATAGAAAAGACGGAACCTATGTTCAACCACATACAAGAACTGCTCCAGATGGGATTAAATGGAATAATAAATCATATTGATTAAAAAATCCCCACCTGTTTTGGTGGGGATTTTTTTCATCTTCTTTCACTTAAAACTTTTTTTTTAAGTTTTTTCGCCACTAACTTATTATTTTTTCATGAACATAAAATAAGCGTTAAAAAAAGGCAAAGAAAAACTTTGCCTTTTTATTAATTAAACCTTATTTACCAAACAAGTCCATTTTTGCATAGTTGCGCGAAAATCGGGCGTCTTAAATTGAGAGTATCAATAATTTCAGATGGTTTTAAATTAACTGAAATATCTTCAAATTTAAAGGTGCCGTTTTTGATTGTTTTAACCAATGCGCTTGGCAATTCTGATTTCCCGATGCAAGAGGAAAGATAAACAAAGCATTCGTCATTGTCTTTTAAATATTCTTTTGCCAACTTCCTTGCATAAAGATTAAGCGTTAAGTCGGCTTTACTCGGATCTTTTGTCCATGGACTTCCGCCTCCAATCGCGCAAGAGGTGGAATAAAAATCGCAAGCAAGTTTTCTTCCCGTAATACCGCAATCGGCAATAGAGGAGTGATAGGTGTAAGCACCCGTTCCGTTGATAATGAGCTGTTTTGGTGTTTGACCTAATGTGTCAATCACAAAATCGGTTAAATCTTCTTGTTTCAGCATCGGAATAGCAACGATAGCCGTTAAAATCTTGCCGTCTTCATCTAAAGTAATCTGCGTTTTAATATCCAATCCCAAGTGTTTGGAATTTTTGGCTTTTTGATATAAGGCATTGTTGAGTTTTCTTGCCAATCCCAAATCTTGAGGCATTAAATCTTCGCCTTGAGAGGCATATCCGACAAAAACCCCTTGATCGCCCCAGCCGTCTTGAGAAACGCCTTGCAAAATTTCACTTGATTGAATGCCAATTAAATCAATAACTCTTAATTTATTGATATCTATGGCTTTTTCTTTCCAAACAGAGGCGTATTCTTCATCATAGCCGATTTCTCTGAGCGCTTGTTTAACAATTTCGCTGATATCATCAATTTTGATATAGCCGTTTACTTCGCCCCCTAAAATAACGGTGTTATCCTTTATCATGACCTCAACGGCATATTTTAAAGTCGGGTCTTGTTGAATAAGGGTGTCAAGTAAATAAGAACTGATAAAATCGGCAACTTTATCCGGATGACCGATAGAAACATATTCAGCAGTTTTAAGCATAAAAAAAATCCTTTTCATTTATTGTTAACAAAACAATAGATTAAAAGGAAAGGAACAAAATATATCGAAAATTAAACGATTATACATTCGTTTCTCCTTTTAGTCCATTTTACCTTTAAACTCCTTACCTTGGACAAGTAGAGATAAATCCGATAAGGAGCAAAATCATTATACAAAGGAAATTAAAAAATGCAATGATTTTTATTTGGGTGGGATAATTTTTTTATCTTTAAAAAAATAAAAAAGTAAGATATAGTGAGCCTGATAAAGCAAAAGGAGAGCGCTATGAGTTGGGATTTTAGTGGTGATGGAGCAAATCAACAGTTTGGTTGGCGACAAAGAAACGGGGGCGAATGGCATTATGGGCGCGATTATGGAACCAAAGGGAAAACAAAAGTGCCGTTAGGCGTTCCAAAATATTGTGATGGATGGATTTGTCATATCATTGAAAATAATAAAGTTGACGGGCTTGGAAACCAAGTTGTGTTGATTAGTCCTGACGGCAAAGAAATGGTTCGGTTCGGTCATATTGAAACAGGAACAATGAACCATTTGAAAACAGGTCAAATTTTAAATCATGGCGATTGGATCGGAAACATTTCAGGAGTCGGCTACACGGAGACTTCTTTTCAACCGCACATTCATGTTGAACATGGATTTAATCCGAAATATGAATTGGCTCAAATCGAACATAATAAAAAGCAATATCGCATTTATCAATGGTTTTGCGGAGAGCATACCATTCAAGATTATAAAGATCCGCAAGAGGGCGCTTTGACGTTTGAAGAATTGGAGGAATTAACAAATTTAGCCTTTCAATCGCGAGAAGCCGTTTTAAGCGGTAAAAAAAGAGATGTTAACATGTCTGATGTGCTTCCTTGTGATTTGGTGAAAAAATCAGAGGAGTCAGAAAGCTCTTTTTCAAGCTGGTTTAAATCCACTTGGATTGGAAGCTTATTTTATTCTGATGATGAAAAAAAAGAGGAGGAACCCCTTAAAGAACCCGCAAAAAGGGAAGGGCCTGTGATTCATCGTAAATCTCCTGTTTTAAATGAAACCTCTTTTAATAACCATAATAATCGAGCAAATGGTGTCTTAAATGTTTTAGAGCAAAATGCTGGCTATAGAGAAACGCTGATTGAAAATCCCACTGTTGTTTTAAGTCAAAATAAAAGTGAAAGAGGTTAAATTTTTTTAGTTCTTTTTTTGAGAATGGCTTTTTTCCAATAACCGGAATAAAAATAGAGAAGCCCAAAAGTAATTTGGCTATAAATCGTTAATGGTGAGCAAAAACCAACGGCAATGATATCCGTTGCCATTAAAAGTAACGGCAATCGAATGCATAAATTGGCAAAAGAGTTGTTGATCATGGTAAAGGTTGTGGCGCCACAGCCGTTTAAAAAGGAATTAACACTAAAAACAACGGTAATCATTAAAACGCTGGAGCTATATGACTGTAAGTAAAGAGAGCCTGCTTTGATAATGTTTTGATCATTTGAGGCAAGATTCATCACAAAGTCCGGAAAAAAGGCAACTAAAATAAAATTAGGAATTGCAAAAATTAAAGAAAGCAAAAGACCTGTATACATCACATTTTTTGCTCTTTTGATAAGGCCGGCACCAATATTTTGGGCAACCATGGCTGAAATGGCGGATCCTATGGCAAGAGAGGGCAAAAAGGTGAGCCCGTCAATTTTTTCGGCAATGCCGGAAGCGGCAGATACAACGAGTCCGAGCTTGTTTAACTGAACCATTGCAACTAAAAAAGAAATCATTAAAAAAGTGTCTTGTAATGAAAGCGGAATCCCCACTTTAAAAAGAAGCCACGCGGTTTCTTTTTTAAATTTCTTGTGTGAAAAACTTAAATCAAATGAGAAATTTTTCTTTTTTAAATAATAAAGAGCAATAAAAAAACTAACCCCTTGGGCTAAGATTGTTGCCAAAGCGGCACCTGCGGCTCCCATTTTAAAATTTTTAATCAAAATAATATCAAGTATCACATTAAGAATGCTTGATATCAAAATGAAATAAAAAGGATTTTTTGAATCTCCAAGACCTCTTAAAATTGCGCAAATACCGTTATATCCGAAAGTAAAAAGAATCCCGATACTGCTAATAAGGATATAATCTTTTGCTGGCGAAAAAGCTTCTTTTGGAACTTTAAGAGCCTTTGTTGCTTCATCAACAAAAAGAATTGAAATCAAGCTTAGAAAAAGCGAAACATAAAAAAACAACACAAACATGGTTGAAATAACGTCTTGAACGGCTTTTTTATCCTTAGCGCCGAAAAATTGTCCGATTAAAATTGTTCCCCCCATGGTGAGGCCGGACGCTAAAAAAATCAAAAGCCATACGATTTGCGCGCCATTTGTCACGCCGGATAAATCAGCAGGTGTCCCAAAATAAGAGATGATAAGGATGTCTGCCAAGCCATAACCGGCTTGCAAAAGGCTGGAAAATAAAAACGGAATGGCAAAAAGAGTTAAGGTTTTTAATATATTGCCATGCGTTAAAAGTTTAATGTCTTTGTTTTTCATCTTGTATCCTTTAAGAAGGCGTTTTATAGCTGTTTTTTATTTAAAAATCAAGAGAAAATCCTTGATTTTAAGCCTCTTTTTTTATATAGTCATTTTCATGATAGAATTAAAAGAGATAACACTTCAAATCGGAACGCAAGAGCTTTTGCATAATGCTTCTTTTAGCGCTTTTGATAAGCAAAAAATCGGCATTGTCGGGCCAAACGGGTGTGGAAAGTCAACCTTATTTAAACTGATTATCGGCGAAATTGAGGGGATGGGTGATGTGTTTATTTCACCAACCGATCGCCTGGCTTTTGTTGAGCAAATAATTGAGGATACTTCTTTATCCGTCAAACAATATGTGCTTCAAAAAGACAGATATTTATCAAAAGTTAAAAAAGAATATGAGCAAGCGCCTGATGAGAAGAAAGCTGAACTTTATGAGGATTTTAAACGGTTAGGGGGCGAAACGGCTGAAGCAAAAGTGGCTGAAATTTTAGCCGGTCTCGGATTTAAAAATGAAGATTTGGATAAGCCTGTTTCATCATTTTCCGGCGGATGGCAAATGCGCTTAAATTTGGCAGGGGCCTTGTTTCAACCTTCAACCGTTTTATTATTGGATGAACCGACCAACCATTTGGATTTGGAAAGCGTTATTTGGCTTCAAAACTTTTTAAAAAAATATTCGGGAACCTTGTTGCTCATCAGCCATGATAAAACAATTTTAAATGAGGTTTGTTCATCAATCCTTGTCTTTCAAAACAAAACCCTTGTTTTTTATAATGGCAATTATGACGCATACTTAACCACAAAAGCCTTGCAAGATAAAGTTTTAATAAGGCAAGCTGAAAAAGAAAAGGAAAAACGCGAACATTTAGAAGCCTTTATCAATCGGTTTCGATATAAAGCCAGTAAGGCCAAACAAGCGCAAAGCCGGATTAAGATGCTTGAAAAAATGTTGAAAACACCGGCTGTATATCCGGATAAAGAAGAAAGATTTTTCTTTTTGGACCCGCTTCAAGCTTTACCACCATTAATTATGGGGGATAATGTTTCGGTCGGATATGAAGATAAAACGGTTTTAAGGAAATTATCTTTTTCAATTTCGGATACGGCAAGAATTGCTTTGTTGGGTGAAAACGGCAATGGGAAATCCACATTTGCAAAATTGCTAACTGGGATTTTAAATCCGAAAGAGGGGGAACTTCACTTTTCTTCAAAATTAAAAGTCGGTTATTTTTCGCAACACCAAGAAGAGATGCTCCCTTTAAATGAAACGCCGGTTTCATATTTTGAAACATTAATGGTTGGAAAAAAAGAAGCGGAGGTCAGAAGTTATTTAGCCTTGTTCGGTCTTCAAGGGGATAAAGCCTTAACAAGCATTAAAAAGTTGTCCGGTGGCGAAAAAACAAGGCTGTTGTTTGCTAAAATTGCATTGGACCGGCCGAATTTGTTAATTTTAGACGAGCCGACAAATCACTTGGATATTAAGGGCAGGGAAGGATTGGCCGTTGCTCTCAATGATTATAAAGGAGCCATAATTTTAATTACACATGATTTTAGCTTAATTGAAGAGGTTGCTGAAGATTTATGGTTGGTAAAAAACGAAAGATGCGCACCGTTTGAAGGGGATTTATCCGATTATAAAAAACTTCTTCTTGAAAAACCTTTGGATAAAGCAAAAAAAAGAGAAAGTGAAGAGAAAAAGGCTTCAAAATTAATTCAAAAGCAAAATCAAGCCGAAAAAAGAAAGATAAAAGCTGAAATTTTATCAGTTGAAAGGCAAATAAAAGAGTTAACAAGCGAAAAAGAAAATTTGGAAAAATTGTTTGAAACAATGCTTTCCTCTGATAAGATTATTGAGACTTCAAAAAAAATAACAACAATCCAAAAAAATATTGACCTTTTAGA
Organism: Alphaproteobacteria bacterium; assembly: GCA_017533325.1. Taxonomy (GTDB): domain Bacteria; phylum Pseudomonadota; class Alphaproteobacteria; order CAAHEQ01; family UBA3637; genus RGIG4140. Next base: position 7,118 of record JAFXIF010000018.1, on the reverse strand, counting down.
GGAAAAATGGTTTTCTTTAGCTGAATTAACAGACGAATAAATTTAAATAAATGGGGGAAAGTATGAATTTTTTTAAGTGGTTTAAAAAAGACCCAATCCCTTTTGATGAAGGATATTGTGATGTGGGGGACGGGCATAGCATTCATTATATGCAGTTTGGGAATAAAAAGGGAATTCCTGTTTTGTGTTTTCACGGTGGCCCCGGGGGTGCTATTCGTAATAGAACGGCTGGCAGATTTGATTTGAAAAAATTTCGTGTTGTTCTTTTTTCTCAACGGGGCTGTGGTAAGTCAAAATTTAAAAATTTGTTGGAAGAAAATACCACGCTGAACTCTGTTAAAGATGCTTACGTTTTGTTGCGCCACTTAAAAATCAATTCAAGAGTTGTTTTGGCAGGAGGCTCGTATGGCTCAACCCTTGCCTTATTGTTTGCGCTTGAATATCCTCAAAAAGTAAGAGCGATGGTTTTGAATTCTATTTTCTTAGCAAGACAAGCTGATATTGATTTCCCTTATGCCGAGATGTTCAAATTTTACCCTGATGTGAAGGCTGAATTTCAAAAATTGGCAGGGACACGCAACATTCAATCTTTTTTCACTGAAAAGATTTTTTCAGATAAATATAAAGACATTCAAATGGCGCTTCAATATTATGGCGCCTATGAACATCAGTTAGGGGATATGATGCCCATGTTTAATAAAGCACCGGACATAACAGATAGCAAGATTAATAATCTTAAAATCTTTTTAACGTATGAAAATAACAATATGTTTTTAAAAGAAAATTATATTTTGAAGAACATTGACAAGATTAAAGACATTCCCTGTTTGATTGTTCATAACAGGTTTGACTTTTGTTGCCCTCTTGAGAATGCTTGGGCTTTGCACAAAAAAATGCGCCGTTCCACACTTGTAATTAATGAAGATTACAATCATAGCAGTGAGAAGCTTAAGGCTCGTATTAAAAAAGAATGTAAGAAGTTTTTTGAGAAATATTTATAATCCGTCTTTAAAAAAAAGTTTGATGATATTTTCAAAAAAGCATTTCCCCGTGATACTTTTAGTCATGAGGATAAAGCCGACCCCAAGCGGAATTAAGTAAAATGTTTTTGAAACAAATAATGACAGTAAGGTGCCGATGAAAATGAGGGCGCCGGCTGAAAATTCAAATTTTCTTCGAAGGCTCCAAGAGGGGTGCTCTAATAAACTTAAGCCTTGTTCTTTGGCTTTAAGAATACCGCCGGCAATGGTTTTAACGTTAAAAAAGCCTTCTTGTTTAAACTTTTCGGCAACTTTTAAAGAGCGATGCCCGCTTTTGCAAAGCAGGTGCAGGGGTGTTTTTTCTGACAAGTGATAACTCTTGATAAAGTTTTTGATATCAAGCTCATCAGCCGGAATATGCCAATGGGGTTGATTTAAAGAAAGTTCATTATGCTCTTGATTGGTGCGAACATCCAAAATCAAATCACCATTTTTCAACTCTTTGGGTTCAATGGATTGAACGTTTTCCTCTGTCATAATAAAAAACCTCCTTTTCGTTATATAGGAAAGAAGGTTTTTTAAGTCAATCAGTCTTAAGATGAGGATTTTATCGTGTTAATCCAAAATCTTTTTTCAATTTCGCCGTCAATAAGGGTATCTGTATCTGGAGTCCCTCCCATTTCATTCATTAAACGGGTAATGACTTTATAAGAGGGAATGTTCTTTTCTCGACAGGTAATAAGCGCTTTTTGAATTTTAAATTCATCATACATATATTCTAAAAGCATTTTACCGATCAGATTCATTAATCCTTTTCCCCGATAGCTTGGAGCCATTTCATAGGCTAAATGCCCTCCTTGAACATTTCTTAAATAATCGTTGAGAGTCGGTCGAATGTCAGCAATGGCAACAATGTCTTGATCGTTCATAATCCAAAGGTTAAAGCTTGGAACACGGCCTTCCGGCAAGTTAATGCCTTTTCTATAGTTTTCGCAATTTTTAAAATATCCGTCAGCGTCATTGTTTTCAAAGGCTGACACAATTTTATTCCTGTGACTAATATCAAATGGTGTTGAATTTTCTTTAAATTCTTTTGCAATTTTTAAAAGTTCTTCCGTATATTTTTTGTCAGGTAATATTATTTTAAATTGAGACATTTATTCCTCCTTTTTGAGTCTTCACTTTAAAAATAAACAAAAATAAATTGAATAGCAAGGAAAAAGAAAAAAAAGAACGGATTTTATTGACAAATTACTCCATTTGTGGTAAATAAATCCATTATTTTTATGAAAGGTGAAACAAATGACTTTACAAAAGACAAGAGAACAAAATTACCCTGAGTGGTATCAAAATGTAATTACAGTAGCCGATATGGCGGAAAATTCTTCTTCTCCTGGGTGTATGGTCATTAAGCCGTGGGGATATGGTATTTGGGAACGTATGCAACGCGTTTTGGATGATATGATTAAAGAAACAGGTCACGAAAATGCTTACTTTCCGATGTTTATCCCGCTTTCATACTTTCAAAAAGAAGCGGAACATGTGGATGGTTTTGCCAAAGAAATGGCGGTTGTGACGCATTCTCGTTTAAAGTCTGTTGATGGGCAGTTAACGCCGGATTCTCCGCTTGAAGAACCGCTTATTATTCGCCCGACTTCTGAAACAATTATTGCAGATTCTTTTTCAAAATGGGTGAAATCTTATCGTGACTTACCGTTGATGATTAATCAATGGGCAAATGTTGTCAGATGGGAAATGCGCCCGCGTCTTTTTTTAAGAACGCGCGAATTTTTGTGGCAAGAAGGACATACTGCTCATTCAACTTATGAAGAGGCGGAAAAAGAAGCGCAAGTTATGCTTGATGTGTATGCTTCTTTTGCGCGTGAGGCGTTGGCAATGCCTGTTTTGACGGGTAAAAAACCGGAATTTGACAAATTCCCCGGCGCTGTTGATACTTATTGTATTGAAGCCATGATGCAAGATGGAAAAGCCTTGCAAGCAGGGACAAGCCATTTCTTGGGTCAAAATTTTGCAAAATCTGCCAATATTAAGTTCCAATCCTCTCAAGGAACACAAGAATATGCTTATACAACCTCTTGGGGTGTTTCAACAAGATTAATCGGCGGTTTGATTATGACTCATGCAGATGATGAGGGAATGGTTGTTCCGCCTGTTGTGGCGCCGCATCAAATTGTGATTGTCCCGCTTTTGAAGGATAAATCAAAAATTGATGAAGTAATGGATTATGCTAAAAAGCTTAAAACAGCTTTGTCATCGGCTTCATTCAGAGGGGAAAAAGTTCGTGTTAAACTGGATGACAGACAAAAAGAATCCGTTGATAAAATGTGGGAATGGACAAGAAAAGGAACGCCACTTGTCATTGAAGTTGGTCCTCGGGATATTCAAAATAATGCGCTTATGGTTCGTAACAGAACGAAAATCAATCTTAAAGAGTGGAAAGAAATCGTCTCTTTTGATGCATTTGTTGACTCTGTTACAGACAGATTGGAAAATATCCAAAATTCATTGCTTCAAGCAGCTGAAGATCGCTTAAATAAAAATATTAAGAGCGATATTCAAACGCCTGAAGAATTTGAAAAATATTTTGAGAAACAAAATGTATATGTTGGAGGGGATAAGCCCTCTGTCACTTTTGTCCGCGGAAAATGGTGTGGTGATAATGATATTGAAGAAAAATTAAAATCAATGAAAATCAATATTCGTTGCATCCCGTTTGATCAATCAGGAACAGAAGGAACTTGCCTGATCACAGGTAAGCCAGCAACAATTGATGTGATTTACGCAAGATCATATTAATCATGAACATCTGATAAAAAAAAGGAACTCTTGAAAAATGAGTTCCTTTTTTTTAATAGATAACAACGAGGTCGCCTTGTGATTTAAGAAAGGCTCATTGATGTATAGTATTTCTTTTCCAAGTTTGATTACGGCCTAAAAAAGCAATTTTCCCCCGAACGATAAGATTGCCGTTTTCTTCCCAAATTTCGCATCCGTATATTTTTCCTGATTGCGGGTCTAAAATTTTGCCTCCTGTATATTTATTTTTGTTTTTTTCTAAATCCCATATAATTTGAAGGCCCATAATTTTGGGCGCCCCTTCAATTTTGGCCGTTGCCTCTTTATTCCCAAAGATATCAACAACTTTTCCAAAGATTTTGCCTTTTTCTTCATAAATTTGAACAACGCTTTTTTCTTTTCCCGTTTTATCGTCAATGGTTGTCCAAAACCCTAAAACATCAGCCTTTGAGGTAAAAGAAATAAAAAATGATAATAAAAAAATAAATAAGTATCTCATAAAAATCTCCTTTTCTTTTTTTTATCATAAATCAAAAAAAGCTGTTAAGGTGTGACAGTTTTTTGAAACTTTAAACGAAAGAACGGCTTTTTTTATTTTTTTTTAATCTTATTTTATTTATATGAAAAAAGGAGAAAATATGCGTTTAATATATTGTTTTTTAATTTGTTTATGTGTTTTAGGATGTTCGGCTGCACGGCAACAGTTTAATAAAGAAAGTTTATTCAGGTTAAAAGGGGACTCTTCACAAAAAGTAATTGATTTATTGGGCGAACCGAATATAAAAGTTCAAGAAGGAAATATCACTAAACTTATTTACCAAACAAATTATAAAACCTATACGCCCCCCACAAGTGAAGTTTATTTAAGCGGGAGCACTTATCAGCAAGGGCAATATTTAAAAAGCAGTTGTATCGTAACTTTTATTGTTGAAGAAAACAAAGTAACTGATGTATTTGATATTGGGAATTGCTTATAGGCTTTGTTAAATTTTAAAAAATCAGTTGACAAAATATCTTCCTTTTGATAAAAATTTTACTACTTTAAAACTCATCAAATGCTGACTATAAAAGGAAGAAAAATGACGAAAAACGTTAAAAAAAATGAAAAAATGCCGGTTGTGCTTGAACCTGAAATGAAAGAACCGATTAATTTAAGTGAAATTCATGTTCTTTTTCAAAAAATGATGACGTTGGATCAGTTGATGTTTCATGAAAAACAAAGAAAGCAACCTAAAATATGCATTAAATATGAAGAAATTGAAGAAGCGGATAAATCCGGTATTAAATGGGAAAAAGACACGTTGTTTTACCATGCTCAATCAAAGGATAAAACGATTAAAGCGGATTATAAGGCTTTATATCAGTTTGCGGCGGAGTTATTGCCTATGCCGATGCCGACAGAATGTGACCCGACTTATGGTGTTGCGCATGTTATTATCAAAATAACGGATCAAGTTTTGCGCTTAAAAGCCGTTTCAAATGATTTTGTTCGTGAATAGATAAAAAAAAGAGGAGATTTTCTCCTCTTTTTTTAAAATGTTTTCAAATTTTTTGCTATTTTAAAATCAGCTTCAGTGTTGGCTTTTATATCTTCAAGAGAGGATAGGTGGCTGATTTCGGTCAGCCAAAGCCCGTCAGATTTTATTTCCATCACACATTTTTCAGTAATAATCATGTCTACTTCATGTTGCGCCGTTAAGGGCAGGGTGCATTTTTTAAGGATTTTTGGCATTCCTTTGGCAGTATGCTCCATCATAACGATAACCTTTTGCGCGCCGACAACCAAGTCCATAGCGCCTCCCATACCGGGAACAATTTTTCCGGGGACAAGCCAATTTGCCAAATTTCCCTCTTCATCAACTTGAAGACCGCCTAAAACCGTTGTGTTGATATGACCGCCTCTAATCATTGAAAAACTTGTCAAACTGTCAAAAAAACAACCGCCTTGACAAATGCTGACATAGTTACCGCCGGCATCCGTGATGCTTTTATCTGCCGTTTCAATGGGTAAAATACCGGAAGCACCCAAAATCCCGTTTTCAGATTGCAAAAAAACATGAATATCTTTTGGAATGTAATTTGAAGCCAAAGTCGGCATACCAATCCCAAGGGTCACAACATCCCCGTCTTTAAATTCTTGGGCCACGCGTTTAGCAATCAAATGGCGGATTTCATCTTTGTTTAACTCCATTCTTATGCTCCTTTTTTAATGATATAATCAATGAAAATGCCGGAAATAACAACTTCATCCGGATTCATCGGTTCATCAAGATAGGTTTCAGCCTCAACAATCACCGTTTTAGCAGCCATAGCCATCATGGTATTAAAATTTCTTGTTGTGCCGTGAAATGAAATGTTCCCAAGTGGATCAACTTTTGACCCATAAATCAAGGCAACATCAGCAAAAATCGGTTTTTCCAATAAATATTCTTTTCCGTCAATGGTAACTTTCTTTTTCCCCTCTTCAACCAAAGTGCCAATACCTGTTGGGGTTAAAACGCCACCAAGTCCGGCCCCACCGGCATGAATGCGCTCGGCTAAAGTGCCTTGAGGAACAAGCTCAACTTCCAAAGAGCCTTCATTCATTTGACGGCCTGTTTCGGCGTTTGTTCCGATATGTGATGCAATAACTTTTTTAAGCTTTTTATGGACGACCAAAAGCCCACGACCAGAATCAACAAAGCAAGTATCATTAGCAATTAAAGTCAAATCTTTAATATCGCTTTTTAAAATTTCTTGGATCACCAATTGAGGAGTGCCGCATTTTAAGAACCCACCGACCATTAAGCTGTTGCCTGATTGAATGTATTGAAGGGCTTCTTTTGGCGAGATAACTTTATTTTTCATATAAAACCTTTTGTTAAGTTGATTTTTTCTGTTTAACAGGTAAAAGCCCATTTGTCAAGAAAATCGCCTCTTTTTCATTTTTTTGTCATATATCAAATCATAAAGCTTTATCTTGTAATGATTGGGCGCATATCTTAAGTTGCTTTATATGAATTGCGCCTCATAGCGCCTGTTATCTTATATTAATATACCGTGATATGTTAAGGGTTATATATCGTTATACACCATGGGTTAAATATATCGTTATACACCATGTTTTATATATAATAAATACTTTTATATCTCCCGTTATCTATATTTATCGCGTTTAAGTAAAACTTTAAGAATGTATAATAATTTATTGATATTTAATGAATATAGAAAAATAAAAACCCCATTTTATTGAATGGGATTTGTTGTGCTTTTTAAGTCGGAAATCTAACGGTCGTTTTTTATTCCTAACTTTTTCCTTTCCATACTTTTATTATACCATGG
>JAFXIF010000017.1 GCA_017533325.1 Alphaproteobacteria bacterium | reverse complement strand
CTATACCAATAGCACTACCAAAAACTTTTCCTTCAGAAGTATAATTTTCAAGAGTGATATTAGAAAGATTTTGATCTGTGTCAATTGAATATTTATCAGCAGCCATAGCAGGTGTAGCAAAAGCAAGGAGTGCTGCCGCATTAAGCATGGCACATTTCATTAACACATCTTTATATCTTTTTTTAAGTTCTTTGATTGCAGTGTTTGAGAGTCTCATAATTTTCTCCTTTTGCTAAAATGGCCATGAAAAAAATGTAGCATAAAAAATCCTTGTCTGTCAAGAAAATATGTCGTGAACGATAATGTTTATAACTTATTGGAAATAATAATGTTTTTTCTTGAAGTGATTGAAATATAAAATCTTTTTTATAAATATATGATTTTTTTTAAATTTTGCTTGTTTAAAGAAAAAAGATATGTTAGTGTCAAAAAAAAGCATAACAAATTTTGGGAGAGATTTATGTTAAATGCCTTATATGACGCTATTTTAAACAATGATGCAAAAAAAATTGAAGAGTTAATCCAAGCGGGGGTAGATGTTTCTCATCCGCAAGAAGGAGAGTTTACCCCTTTAATGAGTGCCGTTGTTTATGGGGCAGGGGATGCTTTTAAAACGTTATATGAAAATGGTGCGCCGATTAACACGATTGGTCATGAAAATAAAACGGCATTGGATATTTGGCAAGAGTTTAAAGATAAAAATGATAAAAGGCAAATGCGATTGATCCGAGATGTGCTTCGTGTTGCAGATGGAAAAACGGCTAAAACCATGATGCTTTTGGATGAATCATTAAAAAGTGCCATTCGAAAGCAAGATAAAAAAGCCTATGAAGAGTTGCTTCAAAAAGGGGCGCGATTGAACTGTGGGGAAAACGAAGAGGATAATGCTCTTGTTTTAGCGTATCAGACGAAAAATCCGAAGTTTTTTAAGCGGGTTTTGGAAGATGTGACCGAAGGGGATATGAATAGTCCTGCAATTTATTCATTTTTGGGATATTTGATTGCGCATAATGAGGTTAAAGGTATTAAAGATTTTGTTAAAATGGGTGGTGATGTTAATTTAAAAGATGAAATGGATGACACTCTTTTAATTAAAGCCATTCGTTTAGGGCAAAATGAACTGGTTCAAACTTTATCAGCTTTAGGGGCGGATTTAAAAGAGCCGGATAATGAGGGATTTGTCCCATTGGATATTGCTTTTATGCAAAATAAGGGTGATGTGTTTATTTCTCTTTTAAGAGCGCTTGAAAAAAAACAAGAAACTGTTTCTTTACCGCGTTATGTTTCAAAAGCTGTTCAAGAGGGGCATGATAATATTATTGACGCGCTTTTAAATGCAAAAGTGGCGTTGGCTCAAAATAAGGAAGCTTCTTTGCTTCATTTAGTTTTAACGCCGATTCAAAGGGATTATGGTGAAAAGTTTGCTCCGAAAGATTTGAAAACAAATAAAAAACCTGATGATATGATTAAAGCCGGTCGTTTAAGAATTGCCGAAAGTTTGATTGACGCGGGAGCAGATGTGAATCAAAAAGATGAAAATGGGAATACCCCTCTTTTATTGGCGATAAAAAATGGATATAGCTCATTGATTGATCCGCTTTTATTAAAAAAAGCAGATATTGAAACCATAAATAATGACGAGATGAATGCTTTAAAGTTAGCCATTTGTTATGGAACGGTGTCAGATGTTGATTTATTGGTGTTAAGAGGGGCGAATGTGAATGCTTCAGGGGAAAACGGTTATACGGCTTTGATGTTGGCAGCTCTTGGAAATAATACGGATATGATGAGAGTCCTGCTTGAAAATGAGGCGAATGTAAATGCTCAAAATAAATCAGGGGACACGGCCCTTTTAATGGCGGCAGAAAATGGAAATTGGCCGGCAATAAAATGTTTACTTGAGTATCGAGCGAATAAGGAAATTAAAAATAATAACGGTGATGATTTTCTCACTGTTTTGGGGCGAAGCTTTGCCATGCTTAAAGAAGAGGATGTGCCTGAAGTGAAAGCTTTCTTAAAAGCGCAAAGAGAAAAAGCGCGTAAAAACAATAAATCACCGTTTTTAAAAAGAATCTTAACAGCGATGCAGGGCAAATAGCGTTTTCTTCATTTTTATTTTATGAAAATAAGGATGATAAAATCAATAATTTTTAACTGATTGAGCTTTTTAATCAATTTAAAAAGTATGTTAAAAATGTATCCTTCTTTTTATCATGACGGATTTTTTGTTATTTGTGGCTCAAATGAAAGACTTAAAAAAACGCTGATTTTTTTTTGAATGTATATTCTTTTAAAATGAAAAACATTAAGGTTTATCACAAAAAAAATCTTGATATTATGAAAATGTTGACAGATGTCATAATTTATGTTATCTTTATTTTTGAAATAATTAAAAAAAGAAAGGTAACGGTATGGATATGGATTTGGATTTGAATGAACCGCAAATAAAAGGGTGCATGGGGTGTATGGGTGTTCTTTTTCTTGGGGGGCTGTTTGTCTCAAGCTTCGGACTTTCTTATTGCACACAAGATACAAAAACCTTTAAGGTTGTTGACAAATATGTTAAAACGGAAGGTCAGGGCCGCGGGGTGTTTTATGTTGTTGGGGAAGATAAAAGTGGCAATAAAGAAGTTTTTGAAAACACAGATACGATTGCTTTCTTTAAATTTGATTCAGCTGATTTGCAACAAAAAATTTCATTGGGTAACACCTATAAAATGGATGTAAACTGGATGCGTATTCCTTTCTTATCCATGTATCGTAATGTGTTGGATGTTGAGTTGGTTTCAACTGAAAATAATTCTACAACCGGTGGTTATGAAAAAGCTTCTGGTTTGTCAAAACCAATGTCTTTAGAAGGGCGATATGTAAAAGTTTTGCTTGATATGTTGAACGAAAATCAAAATATTGATGTTGCAAAATTGATTGAGGCGCATACAGCGTTAGAGGCAACAAAAGATCCTCAAAATGCCACGAAAATTAAAGCGATTGGGAATAAATATTATACACGGTATATGGAGTCTTCTTCGCTTGAAGCGTTTAAAGAGATGTTGTATAGCGTGGTTCAAGGCCAATCTGTTGCAAAACGGATTCAATCTCATGACCGTTTTATGTCTTTTAAGCTTCAAAAACAGGCTTTGCAACAGGTTAAAGCTTAAAAAAAGTTTTTTGATTTATGGAGTGGTTAAGGCTCAATTCTTGCCACTTATAAAATTTAAGAGCCGGCTAAAGCTTATTAAAACGCTAAGGTTCTTTAGTGTTATAAAATCTGCAATTTTTGCGCCAGAACTGATTTTTCTTATTATACTAAATTCCCCCGAAGTTTGCTATCTCTATTCTTCAGGGGGCTTTTTTTATCGTCCAACTTTTGGGGGATAGTTCCCGTTCCTCAAGGTTTTTCCTGACCAACTTTTTTGGGGTGCAGTTCATAAAGGGTGGTTTTGTTATAAATGGTGAGGGGTATCTTGCACACCGCGAGCCCCTGTTTCAATCTTTATAAAAATTATCTTCATTATATTCTGTTTTTCCTTTCTTTTTTTATGTTGATATGCTATCCTCTTTTTCAGGAAACATAGAATGAAACACCTATTGCGTCCATTGAAACAAAACGAACCAAAAGATGTCTACCTTCTTTTTCAAGCAATCCCAGCCAAAGAAGAAGGGTTTGATAATGACGCGTATGGCTTATCAAAAACAGATTTTAAAGAATTTATCAAACATAGCATGGACTGGTCAAAGGGAATTGGACTTGATAAAGGCTATTCAAGTCATACTATTTATGTATTTTTCGTTGATGGTAAGCCTGTTGGTATATCCAAAATCCGCACATATTCCGATAACTCTTTATTAAGGCGAGGTGGTCATATCGGCTGTGCAATTAATCCTATCCTTAGAGGGAAAGGCTATGGGACTTTATTAATGAAAGAAACAATAAAAGAAGCACACAGAAAAGGATTAAAAGATATTCTTATAGGTTGTTACAGTGATAATTTACCATCTGTTCATATAATTGAAAAAAATGGTGGTATTTTAGAAGAAGATAAAAGTAACATTTCGTGGTATTGGATAAAGCCCAAAAAAACAAGAAGAGCCTCAAAAATGTGAAATGTAATAAAATCAGCTACTTTCGTGATGGCGAGTTCGATTGCTCATGAAAAAGTATTTGTTATGTATTTACTTCGCTAATTAACTTTTATACGCCGAACCCTCTGGGTCCTCATTCCCCAGCGCTCCCCATATAAAAAAAACACCCATAAAGGGTGGTGTTTTTTATGCGTGTAGGAAATGGGTTACTGTTCCTTGCGCTGGGATTGTAATTCCCATTTTTTTTGGGAAAAAATGGGCCCCTTTCGGCACGCAACCGCTCGTCCGTCATTAAAATGCCGTCTCGCGGGCTATCGCCTCGAACCCCCCTGGGTTCTTAACCCCCGCACACCACACTATTTATAAAAAAACACCCGTAAAGGGTGGCTTTAAAAAAGGGATAGAGTATAAAATTCTCATCAAATGCGCTGGGATTGTAAATTGGCTAAAGCACAATTTATCCCTTGGTTTATTTCATAAATCCGCGGGACGCCTTTTTTACATTCGTAAAAACAGGCTCTCTCACTCGGTAAATTTCATCTACCTCGTTCGCCGAACGTGGGTTCGTTCACCAAAGCGTGCTCCTCGTTTATAAAAAAAACCACCCATAAAGGGTGGTGTTTTTTATAAATGGTGAGCGCGCTGGGATTCGAACCCAGGGCCACCTGATTAAAAGTCAGGTGCTCTACCAGCTGAGCTACGCACTCATTTTCGCTCAACATAGGTGCTAATATATATAAATTTTTTATCCTTGTCAATCCTTTTTTTATATTTTTTTAATTTTTTTTCATCTTTTTTATTATTTATTGTTTTTATTATCATTTTGCGATTCATTTTCTTCGCTTAACGCTTCTCTTCGCACCAAAACTTTCTCAATTTTGTGTCCGTTTGCTTTTAAAACTTCAAAATAAATGTTTTCAAATTGAACTTTAACCCCATTCATGGAAGCGGGCAGGGTTGTCATGGCTGATAAAATAAATCCCCCCAATGTGCTGTAATCTTCCGGCGGAAATTGAAGCTTGAGCAATTTTTCCACCTTTTCAATTAATGTAACGCCTTGAATCTCCCATTCGTTTTTGGAAATTTGCTTGATTTCGGGCTCTTCTATCGGGGCAGACGAATCGTCATTAAGCGAGCCGACAATTTCTTCCAATAAATCGGAAATGGTTATAATACCTGTCATGGCGCCATATTCATCCACCGTAACGGCAAAATGATTTCTTGATTTTTGCATGGATTTAAAAACATCATTAATCTTTAAGCCTTCAGGAATAAATTGAACGGGATTTAAAATCTTTTTGATCAATTCTTCTTTTTTAAGGCCCTTTTCTTTAAAGAAGTCTTTAAATTTTATCGTTCCGATAATGTTATCGTGATTTTTTTTATAAACGGGATAAACGGAAAAACGGCTTTTAAGCATTTTTGTTTCCCACGTGTTAACCGGTTCGTCAATATTGATAAATTTAACGTGCATACGATGGGTCAAAACATCCGAAACCAGTTTGTCATCAAATTCAAAAACGTTATGAATCAAGCTTTTTTCCTGCATGTCAATTGTTCCGTTTTGTGTCCCGATATCAATAAGCATTCTGATTTCTTCTTCGGTAACATTATTTTCAATTTTGTTTTCTTTTATGCCGAATAATCTTAATGTTAAATTGGTTGAAAAGGTTAAAAACCAAACAATGGGTGCAAATATTTTTGCAATTCCATAAATTGGATAAGCCATCAAAAGAGCAATTTTTTCGCTATATTGCATGCCGATGCGTTTGGGCACCAATTCGCCTAAAATTAATGTCACATAAGAAAGAATAATGGTGATGAATATAACGGCAATAACATCTAATTTTTGCGGAGAGATGGTTAGCCCTAAATCCATTAAAAAGGCAACGATTCTGTCCGAAAAGTTATCAGCTGCGAAAGCGGAACCCAAAAATCCGGCTAAGGTGATACCAACTTGAATGGTGGCTAAAAAACCGGCCGGCTCAAGGGTAAGGGATAATAATTTTTTGGCTCTTTTATGCCCATCTTCCGCCATTTTTTTTAATTTGGAATCATTCATTGAAATAACGGCGATTTCAGTGCAGGCAAAAACGGCGTTTAAAAAAATTAAAAATAATTGAAAAATCAATAAGCTGATTAACGAATATTCTTGCATGAAAAACTCCTTTTAAATTCAAGTATATGAAATTTAAATTGAAGATGCAAGAACGTGAAACAAAAAAATATTTTTTTTATCGTGTGTGTTGTGGAATAATCAACAAAGAAGGGCAAGAAGAGGTGATTCTGCTCACTTTTTCCATCATGTCTTCTCTGGATTTAATTGCTAAAAACGTTTCAAACTCATAGTTATTCTCGTGTTTATAATATTCCGTTTCATATTTTTTTCTTAAAAGATCCAAAGCTTTTGCGCTGTTCGGATGATCGATTAACATAATGTTTTTAACGGCGTTTAAAACCCGTGGCGCATTTTCTTTTGTCATTTTTGAAACAAAGGGGCGCAAGGTTGCAATAAATGTGCCATCCAATTTTTTTGACTCTTCCAATGCTTGATTTGCCACAAGTTGCGCTTGTTCTTTTTTATCTTCAAAATAATTATAACTCGCGTAAATCCCCCAAGAAAGCAAGCTAACAGCCATCAAAAAAGTCAAACATCCAAAACTATCCGAATGATCCGAAACAAAATCTTTTATTTTTTCGCCGGCTGTAAGATTTTTTTTATCTTCCTCTTCGTTTAAACAGTCTTCATAAAATTTATTGCGTAAAATTTCCTGATCCTTCTTTTCCGGCTCCGTTTCAGTTAAATTTATGTTTTCTTTACTCCCCATAAGAAATCCTTTTTTTTTACTGATTTTGTCTTGTTGGTTTATTAAAATTTTTCGGCATAACCGGTTGCGCGTTTATTTTCTTAGCTCCATTTATATGATAAGCAGGTTGAATGTTTTGATTTGATTTTTGGTGTCTTTCATTAAAATCATAAAGATACCAGCCGATACAAGCGAGCATTGTAAACCCTGCCACTAAGCCGGTATGCTCAAAAACAGTTGCAATACTTTCTTTTACGGAGTTCATTCTTTAATCCGTTCGTTTAATTGAGTTTTTAACTTCATTTCATTTTTTTGAACGGGAAGGGCGGTTGATGGTTTGCTCACGCAACTATACCCCAACATGCCAAACGAAACAAGAATAGCAGTCATATAACCTAATACTTTTATGTCTTTAAAAATATTTTCCGATTGTTTTATATCTCTTGATTGAGGTTTATCTTTCACATGACTTGCAAGCTCGTTGAGTTGATTTAACGCTTCAAGCGGATTTTTGATTTGCTTAATTGCCGGCCCTTTAAAAAAGCGAGGGCTTATTTTTGAATTATTATTTTGATGTATCATGAATAGCCTTATTTAACTTTTTTTAATCCTTTAGTTGTTACGTTCATTTTGATTGATTAAAATCATATCTTTTTTTAAAGAAGGTTTGCTTTTTGTTATAAAAGTTGCGCCTTCTTGTATATTGGCTGAACCAAGAACACTTGCAATGTAGCATAAAAGAAGGGCTCCGCGCAAGGTTTTATTGCTTTTTTTATCATTTTTTTCTTCTTGTTTCAAAATTTCAATTTCTTCCGGTTTTTCTCCCCGAAGAAGAGCTCTTTGATAAGGTGTTAATAAATCAGGGAAATATGTTTTTTCGCCTTCTGCTTTTTTTAAATCAAGGGGTTTGTTTTGACTTAAAATTTCTTGCTGATAAATAGTTAAATCCTTGTCTTGATGATATCTTTTCATAAAAGTCTCCTATTCTTTTTCAAGTGATTTTAATTGAACGATTTTGTTTAAGTTTGCTTTATATTTATTATTGATATATTCAACATTATGTTTGGCCCAATAACTGGTTGCCGAGCAAATAAGTAACCCGGCAATAATGCTTGTTGGATATGTTGTTTTTTCGCTGATTGCCCCAGCTGTTATCGTTAACAAACCGCCCAAAGCAATCAAAAGCCCAAGCATATTTTTAGCCTCAATTTTTCTGGCCTCATTTCTGAGTTTAAAGCCCTCTTTCACTCTTAATTCATTTTCTTTATATTCTTTTGTTGCTTTTTCTTCATTTTTTATTGAGTACAAAAATTGGCATTCAATATCCGCTTTTGATTTTTGATATAAAACACTGTTTAACAAGCATAAAGAAGCAAGAATACAAAAAGCCTGAATGTTTTCTTTGGCCGAGCTATCTGAAAGGCTTACCAAAAAAGCAATACTGGGCATGCTTAAGATGACGAAAAAGAAATCGCGGCTCTTTTTTTTATCTTCTAATTCTTTTTGAGCCTCTTGATAAAACTCATCAGTTTTTGCTTGCAAAGCAAGAGTTTCTTGATTTTGCTTGTTCATTTTATTCTCTTTCTTTTTCTCTTTCATTTAAGTTTTTTAATTTAATTTTTTGACTTAAATTGTTTTTTAATTGGGCATTGACAGCTTGATAATTCCCTTTTTCTCAATAGCTTGAAGCAAGGAAGATGAGTGTCATTGATAAACAAGCCGTCGGCCATGTCAGTTTGTCAAGGGAAACACCGACTCCCAAAGCGCCCAAACAGCCCAAGCAGACAAAGGCTGCTGTTGTTCGTTGATTTTGTGCATCGCTAATCGCGTCAAGAATTTGGGATTCTTCTTCTAATTCTTCTTTTTCTTTAAGTTTCAAAACTGATGGTGTGAGTTCTTCAATTTTTAATTGGCTTAATGCTTCATGTTCTAATTGTTCTTTTTGCCTTTTATAATCAATGGAAAGGAACGCCGCCATTGAAGCAATCATCCCGAAAATGGTTGCGGGACGGTTTATCTCTTCCATTTGAGGGTGCGTTAAAACAGATAAAGCACAAAGAGCTAAGAGGACTTGTTTTATTCGTTTTACTCTTTTTAATTTTTTTAATTTTGCTTGCGCCTCTATATAAAGGGTGTCAGCCTTTTCTTGCAATGATTCTTGTTGCTTGATGTTCTCTTGCATTTTTATCCTCTTTGGTTTTCAATACAAGGCAATTTAACGCCTTTTGGTAAAGCACTTTGAATGCGTTTAATCGAATTTTTTGCGATCATCCAGTCATAAATATTGCAAGCGCTTAAAATCGCAACACCGGCCAGTAATGCAGGTTCTAATCCGACTTTATCAAAATAATATCCGCCGGTTAAAGCAACACCGGATAAAAGAGCGGCTACTTTTGATTGACGGTAAACAGAGCTGTAATTCGGTGATAAAATCGGATCGGATTGATTAATGATAGCCATTTTTTCTTGGATGTTATTTGTTTTTGACGTTCTATCGCCAAAGAAAGAAAAAATTCCGATTGCGGCCAATGTTTCTTTTAAAACGGCTTTTTTTCTTGCTGCTCTTATATAAGCCAAAGTGGCACTGGAGCAAGCTGCGATAAATAATAAATTTTTGTTAAGCATTGAGCTGTCTTTTACCAAAGCTTGAATCAGAAAAGCTCCGATGATGGCAAGGCTTTGCAAGGCGAGGCTTTCTTTTAATATTTTTTGTTCATAATGGGGATTTATCATGAAAATATCATTCAAATTTTTTTGAAGTGCCGATTTGTTTTGTTCGCTCCAAAAATTTTCATTATTCTCTGTGTGATTCATATTGTTACTCATTTTATCCTCTTTTTTTTAAGACCGCTCATTTTGGTTGGGAAGGTGAACGCCATTAGGTAATTTTCTTGCAATTTTTTTAACGGAGCGTTTTGCGTGAATATAATCATAGGCATTTAAAATGCTTAAAATTGCAACGCCGGATAAAAGGGCGGCTCCACATGAAATTTGTCCAAAAAGAGCGCTTCCTGCCAACAAGCCGGAAGAGATAATCCCAATTCTTTTGCTTGGCTTATACTCTTTAAAAAACATCAAGTCCATTATTTTATCCGATTGGTTATAAATCGTTTTAATTTGATCATCACTTTTTGCTTTCTCGACTTCTTTTGCAAAAAAGCTACAAACACCGTCTGCAACCAAAACTTCTCTAATCATGGCTTGTTTTTTAGCTTGACGCAAACGTGAAAGCAATAAACCGCCGGTCATTGCCGCAAAAGAAAGTTGAGCGCTTAAATCAAATTCATTTTTGTTTAAAGCATAGGTTATCAAGGCGCCTAAAACAAAAAGCGATTGAAAAAACAAACATTCTTGTTTGCATTTTTTTTCAAAATACCCTTCTTTCATAAAAGAGTTCTCAAGATCTTTTTGTAACTCTTTCTTTTTTTCTATCGTCCAAAAAGACTCTTCGTTATCTTTTAAAATATTTTCACTCATCTTTTATTCTCTTTCTTTTTTTAACCTTAAATCGGGTAATAAGATATCGCTTGGCAATTCTTGTTTTAAAATTTTGTTATTTCGTTTAAAGTGATTTCGAGCATAAATTTCCGTGCTAAGGTAAATTCCGGCGCAAGCAGCACAGGTAACACCGGCGCTCATATACCCCATGCCGTGAGCAATAATGGGCGCAAAAATCGATAAATTAACCGTTCCGCAAATAATGCCGGTCGTCCCTTTATTTTTAATGATTTCATATTCTTTTTTCGGCTCAAGTTGAGTTTCCTCATTTGCTTGCAAAGCATTATAAATCATTTTGTTTTGGGCACTTATTTTTTGATTTTTTATTCTTATTAAACTCCAACCGATCCACAAAACGGCTGATAATGCTTTTAATCTGTCATCTTGATTGTGCATCACATCATCAATTGAACAAAGCATGCCTAAACAAATAATCCCGCCAAGCAAGCTTGTGATAGTTTGGGCGACAGCTAATGCCGGTCTGGCAAATTTTGCTTCGAAATCGATTTCTTCTTGTATCAGATTCTTTTTTTCTTTCGTATCCATCTGGAAAATCTCTTTTATTAAGGGGTAAAAAATCAAAGCCTGAATTATAAATGTTTTTTTATAAAAAGTCAATAATAAAATATGCTTTTTAATCTGATAATAAACCTGTTTTTTCTTTTTTTAATAAAAGTAATAAAATATCTTGACAAAATAATAAAAAACTGTTAGAATAAACGCCGATTTAAACAAGTTTTTTATTTAGGTGAGGCGTATGAAAAAGTATTTTTTAACATTAAGCGGTTTATTATTGGCATCTTGTGATGATATGATTGAGTCAAACTCAAAAGCTCAAGTTTTATTAAAAGCACCGGTAGCCAAAACAGTTGCTCCTGCTGTGGTTCAAGCTGATAAGGCTGAAAGTGAACAAGCGCTTGTTGCAAGCCAAAAAGTTTATCAAACAAGTCTTGAATGTGAAGATGGGGATGTTTATAAAATTTCCATGTCTGAAACGGGCGAAAATTTTTCTATTTATTTAAATAATGAGTTGCTGGTTTCATCTAGAGATATGACAGAGCAAGAAAAAGAAGCAACAAAGGAAATTGCGCTTCAAATGGTTGAAAACTTGCGCTTAATTGAGGGGGCTGAAGATTTTTTATCGCAAAACAGCACAAGTTTAAGATTTGGCACCTATCGGCAAACAAAACGAAACACATTACAACTGCCGCGCATGAAATCAAGAATTCGTTCTTCTAAAGAAAGATTGCTTGAAAATGTAACGGAAATGATGCACATTTTAATTGAATGTGAAGAAAATCCGGTCTTATTTCTTCAAGAAACAGGAAACTTAAAGTTTAAGGTGACCTCAAGAAGAGCAAGAATGATGAGCCATGCTAGCAACTTGCGTCAAAACGAAGGATAAGTTAAAAAATTTTTTTTAAGATAAAGGGTCTTTTAGTTTTAAAAGGCTCTTTTTTCTTGACTTTCTTTTTTTTTATCTATATGTTCCCTTTTTTAAAAAGGGTTTTTTTATGAAAAAAAATTTAAACGAAAATCAAAAGGATTTTTTATTGACTGCCTTTTTATCTTTAACGGCAGCCGGCAGTTTTATCCTTTTTGCATGGAGCGTTAATAATTATTTTAAACAAGATTTATTTTTAAATAAGGAGTCTTTAGAGCTTGAAAAATCTCAAAAAATGAGGTCAAAATCCTTTAAAAACAGTCCGCTCAAAATAAATCAATCGCCTCAAAAACGTTTTTATAAATTTTATTCTCAAAAACGTCAAAAAGAATAAAGCCCTTAAAGTTTTTATATCTCTAAGGGCTTTTTTTTAAGATTAATCGATCATATCAATCACAATAATTTCATCAATCACGGCTTCATTTGTTTTCGGATCGATGGAATAAATCACTTCAACAAATTCATTCACGTCCACTTCGGCTGATTCAGCTGATTTTTTTTCTTCTTTTTGATAATATTTTGTTTTATCCGTCATTTTAAGTTCGCTTGGTTTTGCTTTATCAGCCGGCTGAACGTGAATGGTATCGCCTTTTTTGGAGACAACCGTTCCTTGAATTTCTTCAGCATTAGCATTCATAACAATAAAAGAAAGGGAAAGAGCAAAACAAGATAATAAAATTTTTTTCATTTTTTTCTCCTTTTGAAATGGTTGAAATAAAAATTTTTTTACTGAACTGATATAATCTTTCATAAAAAAAGGCACAATCCCGACAAAAGGATATATCTTGTTGATTTTAAAGGAAAACAAATTATATCACTTGTGTTGAAAAAAGTTTAACTTTAATTGAAAGGAAAAAAAATGACAGTTGGAACAAGATATCCCACTCTTGCATTTCATACCGCGGGTTCAGGGCAAGCAGAAGACGGTATTCCACCGCAACCGTTTGAAACATTTTGCTATGATTCGGCTTTATTGGATGCCAAGATTCAAGATTTCAATATCGTGCCATATACTTCAGTTTTGCCACCGGAATTGTTTGGCAATATTGTGAGCGTTGATGAGGTCAAAGATAACTTTAAGCATGGCGCGGTTTTGGAAGTGATTATGGCCGGAAATGGTGCGCGCAGAGAAGAACATAAAGCCATTGCAACCGGTGTCGGCATTTGTTGGGGTAAAGATAAAAAAGGCAACTTTATCGGTGGTTGGGCTGCTGAATATGTTGAATATTTTGATACCTTTATTGATGATGATATTGCCAAAGCGCATGCCGAAATGTGGCTCACAAAATCCTTAAATCATGAATTGATGCTCAGAGACGTAGAGCAACATTCCGATTTTCAATTTTTCCATAATTTTGTGAACGTTAAGCAATCGTTTGCTTATTCTTTAACGGCACTTGGTTTTTTGAATTTTGAATATGCACCGGCCGTTCAGCGATAAGAAAAAGATGAAAGGCGGTCGAAGATAAAACGACTGCCTTTTTTTTATAAAGGAGAGATTATGAGTGATGTGAATGAAGCTTCAGTTTCTTCCAAACTGGGCATTTTCGGGTTGGCGGCCATTGTTGTCAGCTCGATGATTGGGGGCGGTATTTTCTCGCTTCCGCAAAATATGGCGCAAAGCGCAGCAGCCGGCAGTGTGATACTTGCTTGGTTAATAACGGGTATCGGCATGTATTTTATTGCCAATACGTTTCGCATCTTATCCAATGTGAAACCCGACTTAACCTCAGGGATTTATATGTATGCCAAAGAAGGATTTGGTCCTTTCATGGGATTTAATATCGGGTGGAGTTATTGGTTGTGTCAAATCTTTGGAAATGTCGGTTATGCCGTTATCACCATGGATGCTTTAAATTACTTTTTCCCTGGCGTTTTTCAAGGGGGAAATAATTTAAATTCCATTATCGGCGGATCGCTTTTAATTTGGTTTTTTAACTTCTTGGTTTTAAGAGGGGTCAAACAAGCGGCTTTTATTAATTTAGTGGTCACAATTGCCAAGATTGTTCCGCTTGTGTTGTTTATCATTATTTCGGCTGCTGTTTTTAACTTTGATAAATTTGATTTTGATTTTTGGGGACAAGGCGTTGATGATAAACTGGGGCCCATTTCAGAGCAAATTAAAAACACCATGCTGGTAACCTTATGGGCTTTTATCGGTATTGAAGGCGCCGTTGTTTTATCCGGCAGAGCTCAAAAACAATCAGATGTCGGCAAAGCAACCTTAATCGGCTTTTTGGGGTGTTTGGTGATTTATGTTTTGCTTTCCATTTTACCGTTTGGGCTTCTTTCTCAAGCAGAACTTGCCCGTATCCCCAATCCATCAACGGCCGGCGTGCTTGAACATATTATTGGCAAGGGCGGGTCATATTTAATGAATATCGGCATGATTGTTGCCATTTTGGCCAGCTGGCTGTCATGGACAATGATTGTGGCGGAAATGCCGCATGCCATGGCTAAAAACGGGGCTTTCCCCCAAATTTTTGCCGCGGAAAATAAAAACGGTTCACCGGACGTTTCATTGTGGGTCACAAGCTTTTTGATGCAGTTGGTCATGGTTCTTGTTTATTTTTCGAGTAATGCTTGGAATACCATGCTTTCCATTACGGGTGTTATGGTGTTGCCGGCATATTTCATGAGCGCTTTATATTTATGGAAAATTTGTGAAGATCATGAATTTCTTTCAAAAGCCGGGATATCAAGGTTTTCCGCCTTAGTGACGGGCTTTTTGGGAACCATTTATTCCTTGTGGCTCATTTATGCAGCAGGGCTTTCATATTTATTAATGGCGGTAATTTTTATCGCCCTTGGAATTCCGCTTTATATGATGAGCCGATATGAGCAAGGCGCCAAATTTTTTGCTAATAAGCATGACCCCAAAGAACTGAAAATGTTTGATGAGCCCGAAAAAGCACTCTGTGTGATTATTATTGTCACGGCTTTTGTTGCGCTTTATGCATTTTCTCATAAATTGTTAACGCTTTAATTTTAAGGTTAAAATACCAACCGCTCTTTTGCTTTGAAGGGCGGTTTTTTTATTTATTTTTTAAAGTTTTTAATTTTTGAATCAAAAAATAACTGATTGAAATTAAAAAGGGGAAAATATAATAAATAACCCTAAAAAGAATAAAGGCCAGTAAAATATTTTCTTTTTGGGGTAGGGTATGGGGAAAAAGGCTTAAAAATGAGCTCTCAAAAACCCCAATGCCAGCAGGAACTTGCGATAAAAAAGCAAGAAAAGAAGCCAAGATAAAAGCAACCAAAACGCTTAAAAAATTGGCATCAGGTAAGTTTAAAAAAATATAAAACACCAAAAATAAGCTTAAAATATCTAAACAACCAACCAAAAGCCCTTTAAAACTTAAATTTTTTTGAGGGAGCAAAATTTTTTCATTTTTAATTTGAAACGTTTTTTCTTTTTGTGAATCCAGCTTAAAA
The DNA here is from genome assembly GCA_017533325.1 of Alphaproteobacteria bacterium. Taxonomy (GTDB): domain Bacteria; phylum Pseudomonadota; class Alphaproteobacteria; order CAAHEQ01; family UBA3637; genus RGIG4140. The sequence continues at coordinate 6,595 of JAFXIF010000017.1, read as the reverse complement.
TAAAGAAGAAAAAACATTAAAATACCTATGCCGGAAAAATAAAGAATCAAGGGATGATGCCATTGAATTGGAACAACAAATAAAACTTTAAGTAAAAGCGCTAAAAAAAGCGTTCCTAATAAGCCAAAAATTGAAAAAAGAGAAATAAGCGTCACCAATAAAAGGATTTCTTTTTTCTTAAATCCAAGCGGGCGCAAAAATAAATATCTGATTGCGCCCCCTGAAGCATAGGTATGGCCCGCCAAATTGCTGACGGCAAAACTTAATGCTGATATTTTAAGCGTTTTTAAAAAAGAAAGCTTTTTCTTTAAATATAAAAGGCCCAATTTGTCATAAAATGAAAGGATGATGAAATTCAAAATCGTTGCCAAAGAACCTAAAACCAAAATAAAAACAGAGGTGTTTTTAAGGCCAAGAAAAATCTTTTCGCTGTCTATAAGCTTTATTTCTTTATAAACCATATAAAGCCCAAACAAAAAAAAGAAAAAGCTTAAAAGTTTAATCAGTTTATCAATCATGCCTTAAAACATAAAGGTGGCTCTGATGGAAGCAACAGTTGCCGTATGGCTTTTATTATTCAGCGCGGGATTAATATAAAATTGAATATCTGGCGTTATAATCAGCGTTGAGCCGATACCAAAGGAATAATATCCTTCCAAAACATTTTCCCAATTCCTATTGCTTTGCATCACTTCTTTATCCACTTTGTTTAAAGCGTATGCAAACCCCAGTTGGTCAAGCGGATTATGATTAAACGGATTATTATAAACAGCGCCGATCATATAGGATTGATTAAATCCGGTAAGTGCCTTGCTCACACCGTTTGCCCGTCCGAAAATGGCCCATTTTTTGCCGATATTTTGTTGCGCATTGAAACTCCAACCAACGGCATGACCTTCTTGTTCTTCAACGCTTGGTTGATGATATAAAAGCAAACTGAGTTGCAATTCGCCTAAAGCGTTTACCGGCGAATAACTGGCACTTAAAAACGAAGTGAACTTTTTGTCGGATAAATTTTTGGTTGTGATGCGGTTGCCTGAAACATTTGTTGCATCTTGCGCTCCCAAAGAAAAAGAAACCGTTTGAGAAGGGTTCCATGTGATATATCCGCCCAAGCCGGCAGTTGGGTAAACGCTTGTTAAATTTTGAGATAATGCTTCATTAATAAAGTTAATTTGTTGATTGGAGTTATATTCCGTTCCGTCAAAGTTATAAAGCGGAAATTGTCCGAGCGTCACGCTTAATGATTTAAACGCGCCCGCAAAGTTTTGTGTGTAAGAAAGCTGATCAAAATAATTTGCTTTTTCGGTATAATCGTTAATGGGCGTGGCAACGGATATGTTGTTGCCTAAAATGGAAGCATTTTTATTCCAATATCTGATAAGGGTATAAGCTGCTTGAATGGAACCAGAGCCAAACCTCTCTGATTGAAATAAATCCCAGTTTAAAGAGCCGTAATACTGGGTTTGCCACGGAGTGATTTTGCCATTTGGTGCACCTCGTTGGCCCAAAACGGAAGCGTCAAGGGTATAGCTGATGCCGGTTGCATCTTGAAACCGTTGTTTGGCGTTAAAATATTCTTTTGCCCAAGAGTTTTCTTTGTGATGAATGTTTTTGGCGCGTTTTTTTGATTTGGCAATGCTTGAATGAACGGATTTTGTTTTATTAAAGGAATGAGCGGGCAGGTCCTTTTTCGTTAACGATAAGCTTTCTTCTATTTGACTTTCCCCCTCAACGGGTAATAAAAAAGCTTCTTCTAACGCACCTTGCGCAAAAGCTTGATAACTTAAAAACATTAACCCAACCCCAAGTAACAGTGTTTTTTTCATCTTTTTTCTCCTTTTTTTTTATGATATGGGAGGGGAAAAATAACCTTTCAAGATATACTTTTTGCCTTAAAAATAAATGTGTTATCAAAAAATAAAAATTTTAACTATTTTTTTGTCTATTAAAAAGCCTTTATTTTTCAAAAAGATATGAAAAATATTTGACGAGCTTTTTTTTAAAGGGTATAATTATAATAACAGTTTTTTTTATTTTAGGGGGGTAAGATATGACAAATTCAAATACACAACCTCAAAATTCCACTCAAGTGAGTGCAACCACAAGTTCTTTAGTTGAAAGAGAAACTAGAAGGCGAAAAGAGGGATTGCTGAAGGTGTATCAAGCTTGCAGAGCTGAGCCCTTTAATTTAGAAGCGTTAAAAGAAGCGTTGCGCTCCGCCCCGAACTTAAATTCATTGCCGTATGATGAGAATGGGAATCCTGTTGCTAAAGAAAATCAACAATCAATTTTGATTTATGTGTTGCAAAACACACCGCCACACCCTCAAGATAAAGTAACAATTGTTAAAGAATTGTTAGCGATAGATGTGTTTGTAACAAAAGATATTATTAATGCCTATAAAGAAGCCGGTATGGATGAAGAGGTTATAACTCTTTTAGAAAATACAAGAACACGGCAGTTCCTTCGCGATTATGTTGTTAAATGCAGAAGTGATTTACTTCCTGAACAAAAAAGGGGGTTTTATGCGCTTTATGATAGCTGTTTATCTAATTTTGCGGAAAATAAACCGATTGATATGCAAGCATTTGAAAACACTTTGTCCGCTTTGAACGGTGTTGATTTAGATATGGTTCAAGTGAAGGAGAATGCCTCTCTTCGTATGGTGAACGGCGATTTGCCGGAAGATCGACGTCAATATATTATTGATTGTGTTTTAACACAGGTAAAAAATCCTTCAGATCAATTAACAATGATTAATAAATTATTGGCTCATTCCCCGCGCCCAAGGATAACGGACTCAATGATTCAATATGCTCAAGAAAGAGCAAAAGAAAAAGCGCCGGATTCTCCTGAAGCCCAAATTTTGAAAGCATTAGAGACGGCTCGTGGAGGCGCTTCCAACCAATCTCCCCTTTTAAAAGCCATTCAATCTGGCAATGTTGAAGAGGTTAAAAGAATTTTATCCCAAAATCCAAACATTAATTTGGAAGAAATAAGCATATTAGATGGCACAAGTCCAAGAATTGAAGGAACTGTTGTCGAATGGACGTTATTGATGGCGCCTCAAGATAAAGTTCATGAGATTATGACACTGTTGCTTGATAAAAATCCGAATTTAAGTAAACGAGTTATTGATTTTGGCGGTAATTATTCAGGAAGCGGACATTCTATGTTTTCGCCCAGAGTTCTTGGTTATACCCAAACCGTTTGGCTTGAGTTAAAAGAGGCAATCGACAACTCCGATCCGAAAGCGGTTCAGGCTTGGATTAAAAGATATCCTCATTTTCCGATTGAACCCGGGACAAGAAGTTATACCGGTGATGAAGCAGGTCTTGGCGAACAGGTTGATAATTTTGATGTATCTGCAATTGAATATGCTATAGCTCATATTCAAGATCCGGCGAAACGAAACGTTATTGTGACGGCGCTTCTTGAAACAAAAGTGCCTAATCAAGTGCAAGAAAATGATGTTATTATGGCAATGACGCGGGCAAATATTTCAAATAATGCCGCTGATGTGGAATTAGCTTCATTATTAAAAAGTCGTTGTGAAGAATTTTCTCTTGTTGATGCAAAAACTATTTTAACAAGTCAATATGAAAGACCGATAGGCGGATTGATGGCATTTTATAAAGCAATGGGTTATCAAGAATCCGGTGCAAGGCTCCCAAATCCGGTTATTGGGGAAGAAAATGGGAGAGCTCCACGTGATGAATGGGATGATGCGCTATTAAACTATCATTTTTCATGTCCGCAAGTTGCTCAAAATTATCTTCGTCTTGTATGCGAAAAATATCCGGTTGGGGCTGAAGGCGTTGAGGCTGATTCTCCTGAAGGAAGACGCGCTCAATATTATAAAGAGTTGTATACGTTACAACAATATATTGACGGCGTTGAAGGGGTAACTCCGCCCGAGGGCATTGATTCTGCAGCAAAAGCCAGAGGAAGAATGGCTGAAATTTTGCAAAATATGAAAAATGACCAGACGGTTTTTCCTGAGATGCCAAAGGCGGAACAATGTTGTTTAACTTCTCTTGAATGGGTTAATCAACAATATCCGCATGAACAAAGCGGAGAGGATAAAGCCAATGCTTTGCGTCAAGCAATTAATTCGGGAGAATCCGGTCAAATCCTTGTTGCCGTTAAGGAAGCGGATAACGAGACAATCCAAAAAGTTTTGCAAGAAAAAGGCTTGGGGGTCAGATGTTTTACCGCTCTTGAAAAAATGCATGGTGAAAACTCTGATTTAGGGAAAAAATATGCTGCCGTCGCCAGCTTATATAAACAATTAGATGAGGAAACGGATGAGGCTAAAAAAAGCGACTATAAAAAACAACTGGCGGAAGCATTAAAGGGGATTTCAAAAGCTTCCGGCTTGAAAGCTGAAGAGAAAAAGCTTGTAACGGCCTTGCAAGGGATTTATAACGGTAATGAAAAAACCGGTAATGAGAATACAAACAGTGGAAATACAAGAAGAGGGCGCTCCGGCGGAGGGCAAGGGGGCTCCACTTCAACGTCGGGTGTGCCTCAGCCGGAAACCGAACAAGTTGTTGCGCAAGCTCAATCTAAAGCAGAGGAAGAGTCAACTCCTTGGTATAAACAAGAATGGCTCTGGTGGGTATTGGGTCTCGCGTTGGCCTCTGTTCTTGGGTATTTTGCATTCCGTAAGGGCGGTTGGCTCAATAAAGATGATGATGATAAAGAACCGGTTGTTGTTAATTCGAACACGAATGATAATTCCAATTCGAACAGTAACTTAAATACCGGTAACGAATCCGGCGGAACGCTTGATAATTCCGCGCAAAATATCACATCAGCTAATTTAAATGATATGACTAATTTGTCCGCTCAATTTTCAAAAACAACATCGGGCAGGGAATAATCATTCAAAAAAAAGCAATCAAACCGCTTGTTTTTTTAGCAGGCGGTTTTTTGTTGATGTTTGATAAAAATCACCGTTTTTTTTATGGATGAGCGGTTGTTTTTTTATTTTTTTTATAAAAAATCACTTTTCTTTTAAAGAAATATAAAAAACATTTGACGATGTTTGATTTTAGAGGTATAATTAAACTAATAGTTTTTTTATTTTTAGGAGGAGACAGATATGGCAGATCATAGTGAGGTAAAAGCAGCAGTAGCAGCATTAACAGATGCATGTCCTTTTTTATGGGTAGATCCAAACAACACTGCAAAGCTCGATAATTCTTATTCGGATGATGAAGTGGGCGGAGCTTGGGAAGTTCTTGAAACACAAAGAAGAATTGGAACTGCTCGTTTAAGGTCTTGGAAAGATTTAACAAATGAAGAGAAAGCTCAAGTTATAAAAGCTGCAAGAGCAAGGTTAGCGTCTAAAGATAATTCAGATGACTATCTAGGGGTTCATATGTTGATGTATGCTATTGGGGCATATGAAGGAACTGGGCTTGGAAGACCATCTATAAAGGATACAGAAGATTTGGTCATGCCTATTACGATTAGTGATTTCGCTCCATATACTTCTGCCCTTGATGGCTTAGCAGCTGATTATAGAAAATTTGAAGTGAATGATGTTGAGCTTCAAAATGGCTGGACTCAATTGATGAGCAAAGCTGGGAGGGGGAGCGCTGCTGAAATTCAAGCATTAATTCAAGCTGGTCATGATGTAAACGCTGAAACAAGGGCAAAATATGTTCCAGTTGTTGAAGATAACGGGGTAAATTATAGACAAGATTCTGCGGGAACAACATTAACGCCACTTTCAATTGCTGTTCGCTGTGGAAATTCAGTAGGTGTTGATGCATTGATTCAAGGTAAGGCTGATGTGAATAAAAAAGATAGTGGTGGTTTTTCACCATTGTGGTATGCTGTTTCAAGCCCACATATTCCAGCTGATGCTCAATTAAAAATGACGCAAAGTCTTGTGAATGCAAAGGCAGATCTTGGGTTTAAAGCGCCAGATGGAACAACTCTTTTAATTGCAGCTAGCAAAAATAAAAACGCAGATTTAACTCTTTACTTATTGCAACAAGATGCATGTAAAGCCTCTATTAATGAAGTGGATAGCCAAAATCATAATGCATTGTTTTATGCTGTTCAAGGATGCTCTTCTTCAGAAAGAGGAGTGGATGTTGTAAAGGCTATGTTGGGTGCAAATGCTAAAATTCAACAAGATACCATTGATTTTGTGAATAATCCGGCTTCTAATGTGCCAGCAGAAGTGAAACAACTTGTTTTAGACACATATGTTAAACAAGAAAAAGTTCCTGCTCTTTTAGAAGCCGTTCAAAAAGGCGATGTGGCAACAATGAATAAGTTGTTGAATGAAGATCTTGCTTCTTTATCACTTGATTCCTTCCCAATTGCAGAAGATAAAACAGGGTCATTGCTTGATTATGCTTTAGATAATTCTGCAAATAAACCGGCAGTTATTGAAGCTTTGTTGGCAAGAGCAGGCGAAGATCCAACAAAGCCACCACAAGTCACGGATGAAATCTTGGCAAAAGCTGAACAACAAGCCAGTGGTGGCAATGCTGATGCTGTTAAGGTTTTTAATTTAATTCGTGATCGCTATAATGCACAACATCCTGTTGCTGAAAATGCTTTAGAAGCT
>JAFXIF010000016.1 GCA_017533325.1 Alphaproteobacteria bacterium | reverse complement strand
AAGATCCTTTATTTTTAATAATCACCCCTTTTTAAGATACACTCTTTTCCTATATATTCTCTTATTTTCTTGTTTATGTAAAACTTTAAGTATATTAAATAATATATTGATATTTAATAAAATTGTTATCATTTTATGCTCATTCTAAAGTTTTTTGCTTTTCTCGTTGACAAGGGGGCGTTATTTTTCTATAATAACTCTTATGAAAGTTAAAAATGAGACATATTTATTTCAAACTGTTCAAACTTTCCAAGGATATTGGTGGTGCTGAGGCACCATATCATTTTTTTATAGGTTAACCTCCTTATAATCGGTTCTCATACATTATTTATCAAATAAAAAAAGGAAATATCATGAAAAAATTTAACGGTTTTTTTGGGGATTTCGGAGGTTCGTTTATCCCTGAAAGTTTGCAAAATGAAATGAATAAAGTTGAAAAAGCCTATCTTGAATTGAAAGATAACCCAGATTTTATTGCTCAAATTCAATATATCAGGAAAACATATCAAGGACGCCCAACCCCGTTGACGTATGCCAAAAATTTGTCATCCAAAATCAATGGCGCGCAAATATATTTAAAAAGGGAAGATTTGAATCATACCGGTGCGCATAAAATCAACCATGCCATTGGCGAAGCCTTGCTTGCCAAATATATGGGAAAGAAAAAAATCATTGCTGAAACGGGGGCAGGGCAACATGGGGTCGCCATGGCAACAGCCGCGGCTTATTTAGGTCTTGAATGTGAAGTTCACATGGGGGCAACAGATATTATCAAACAGCGCCCCAATGTTTTAAGAATGAAACTTTTGGGGGCAAAAATAGTGTCGGTTGAAACGGGGCAAAAATCGTTAAAAGAGGCGGTGGATAGCGCGTTTGAAGCCTATTTAAAGGACCTTAAAAATTCGTTTTATTGCATCGGCTCTGTTGTCGGCCCTCATCCGTTTCCGATGATGGTGCGCGATTTTCAATTTGTTATAGGGCAGGAAGCCAGAGCTCAAATTTTAGAGGTAACCGGCAAATTGCCTGAATATGTAATAGCTCCTGTTGGCGGTGGGTCAAATGCCATGGGGATATTCAGCGCCTTTTTGAATGATAAAGAGGTGGCTCTTATTGGCGTTGAACCCTTGGGAAAAGGCAATAAAATCGGTGAACACGCAGCCTCAATTAACTTTGGGAAAAAAGCCGTGATGCAAGGGTTTAAATCAATGGTTTTGCAAGATGATAAAGGCAATCCGGCGCCGGTTCATTCGATTGCAAGCGGCCTTGATTACCCAAGCGTTGGGCCGGAACATGCCTATTTAAACAGCATTCAAAGAGCTCAATATGTGTTGATTGATGATAAAGAGTGTTTAGAAGCTTTTTATCTTCTTTCCAAAACAGAGGGTATCATTCCGGCGCTTGAAAGCGCACATGCCGTTGCTTATGCAATGAAACTTGCCAAAACTTTAACACCGGAAGATATCATTTTGGTGAATTTATCTGGCAGGGGCGATAAAGATATCGATTTTGTTGCTGAAAATTACGGAATTTGATAACTTTTATTTAAGTGCTGATAAAAAAGGGCTTCTAATGAATGAGGCTCTTTTTTTTATCTTATTTTTATTGGGAGGAAATTTAGCTAAATCAAAGAGTTAAATCCTGTATGGCGGATTGTTTTTAACAAATCTTTCGGCCATGATCATAACTTTTAAATAATAGCCGGATACGTGAACCCTGTCATGATATGAACAAAAATCTTGTTGAGTTATTTCTCTTGTTTCTTTTTTATAAGAATTTTCATCCCAAACAATTCCTGTTATTTTAACCGAAGGTAATTCGTTTGAAAATAATTTAATCCCTTGAGCGATGTCCAATTTAAAAAGACCGGCAACTTCACCTTTTTGTAATTGAAAATCATTTAAGGAATTTTCTGTTTTTGCCATGTATATGTGACAAAACTCTCTGTTAATATAAGTCCCTTGAATGATAACATTTCTGTTAATTCCCAAAGAGGTGATGTCAGATAGGTTGAGATTTTTTCCAAGCTCTTCTTCAGCTTCTCGAAAACCGTCTATCGGTTTTTCTCCGGCTGATAAATGCCCGCTGGCCGAGGCATCAAAGGTGTTTGGACCAATCCGATTCTTCTTTCCCCGCAGTTGTAAAAATAAACAGTTTTCTTTTGGATTAATGAGCCAACAAGCAAACGTTTGATGCCATAAACCTTGTTTGTGAACAGTGTCAATACTTGTCACCTTTGGTTCAATGACCCTAAATTCTTCATCAAAAATATCAATTTGTTCCATGAGATGTTTCCTTTTTATTTCAATAGCTCCTCTAAAACACCCTTTTGAATCATATCAAGATTAATGATATAATCTATTGTATTAAATGTATCCCTCAGCGGTCTTTGTGTTTTTTTCCACCCATAACCGTCTGTTACCCAAATAAACTGGTGTCCATCATTAGTCCATTGATGATAGATATCGGAATATTCCCCAGCAGTTGATTTTAATTTGGAACCACCGCCACCATAAAAGTTTGTTTCAATCAAATATAGCTTCTTAGGAGTATTGATAGCAAAATCGATTCTTTTAGATGATTTATTAACGGTGATATTTTGATTCCATTTTGATTTAATCTTATCTGCTGTTGCTTGAGCTATATATTCATATCCATTTCGTTCGCAAATATCTTTAACGAAGAATTCTACTAAATTTTCCATTGATGTACCGCTGCGATTTTTACGTCCATTAGAATCTAAACCAACTTCGACCCCAATAAAATAATCTGGAATTGATTTAATATTACGATTTGATATCAAATTTAAAAAACCGCTTTCTTTCAAGAACAGAACCCCATCTTCAGCAGGCATTGGTTTTGAAAAATCAAAGCGCTTAATATCAAAATTTTGAGGGTTTGGTAATAATGAAATTTTTTTATCTCTTTCTGCCAAAAGAGCTGGAACTACCCCAATAACTTTGGGATATTCCCGTAACAATTTTAATGAAGCTTGTTCAATATCCTCTTTCCCTATCAAAGTATTTAATAAATTTAATGAGGTTTCAACATCCTGATAATTTTTAATTACTTTTTTCCAATTTACAAAATAATCAAATGATTTAATAGTTTCTTTCAAAGAAGATATAAGATAAGCAAAAACCTCATCTTCATTATCACAATTTAAAATATTTTTAAAAGCAGAATGTTGTTTCATTTATTACCTCCTTTATTAATGATGTGTTGCAATAGAAATGATTTTAAACAAATCCTTCTTTTCCCTTAAACTCTCAAGTAATTTTTTAAACATATAAGCATCTGAACGATTAGTTTTTTCTTGTATCATTAATAAAAATGCTAAACGAAATAAAAATTCTATATCATAAATGCCATAATTTAATTGAGATAATTTTTTTTGGAATTTTTATTTTTATAACATCTTTTAAAATATTTTTTTGGATATGAGTATCTTGGATACCCTTTATTTTATCCCATTTCAAAAGAAGAAAATCAATTAGATTTTGAGTACATTCTGGATTACTATATTGTTTTATCAACATATCAACAGTCCAATGTATATGTTTTGGGGTTCTGAGTCTAGACCATTTTGAATTTCTCTTTTCTTTATATTTTATTAAAATATCATAATCACTTAATTTCCCTTCATAAATAGCTAGAATATAGTTTTCATTCACTTGTACTGCATCCAAAATTTTAAAATGTTTACTTTTCATTAATTCAATAGGGGATTTTATCTTGTTCATTTAACTACCTTTTAGATATTATTTAGTCTTTTTTCTGCAAGTTCTACAAATTCTTTTTCTTTTTCGATACCAACAAATTTTCTGTTATGTTTCAATGCCGCAACTCCAGTTGTTGCACTACCCATGAACGGATCTAGGATTAAATCCCCTTCATTTGTTGATGCTAAAATAATTCTTTCCAACAAATCCAATGGTTTTTGTGTCGGGTGTTTACCAAAAGTCTTTTCACTTTTCTTTGGTGTTCCAATAGCCCAAACACTTCTCATCTGAGTATTAGGTTTTTTAATAAAGTCAGACGCAAAATCTCCGTTTTTCATTAATTCATAATTAAAAGTATGTTTTGTTTTTTTATCTTTTCTCGCCCAAATTAATGTTTCATGACTGGCAGTAAAATACCTGCAACACATATTAGGACTAGCATTCGGTTTAAACCAAGAAATATCGTTTAATATGTGATACCCCAATAATTGCATCGCAAAACCACAAGAATAAATACTGTGATAAGTACCGGAAACCCAAAGTGTTCCGTTTTTCTTTAAAACTCTTTTACAAGCGGATAACCATTTTTTATGAAATTCGAAATCCTGTTCAAATCCTTGGCTTTCATCCCATTTACCTTTGTTGACGGAAACGACTTTCCCATTTTGACAAGTAATACCGCCATTTGATAACATATATGGCGGATCAGCAAAAATCATATCAAATGTATTTTCTGGAATTTCTTCCAGAATTTTTAAACAATCATCATGATATAATCGATAGTTCTTCATCATACGCCATAATTTGTAATGAGTATTTCTCTGATTTCACCACGTCCATCCGAATTTGCATTAATTAAACGTTTAGCTAAAATACGATAGATGTTATAATCTTGATATAAATCATCAAAAAAAGGATCGGGTCCAACATTAGTTGGATCTGAATTGCTTAACATTTGCAAAGCCCCCAATTTATGTGCTTGTTCAAAAATATTTTTCAAACGGATTTGTTCATTATCATCAAAAGTTTCTACGGCATAGGTTGTAAAAGAAGAATCTTTTAACGGACGATATGGAGGATCGTAATAGATAAATGTATTATTATCTGCAAAATCCAATGCTTTAGCAAAATCTGCTTGTAAAATTGTTGCTTTGCTTAATGCTTTTGAAACAGCTATTAAATTTTCTCTATCCAGAATACGAGGATTCTTATAACTTCCCATCGGAACATTAAACAACCCTTTGCTGTTAACTCTGAATAATCCATTAAAACAAGTTCTGTTTAAGAAAACAGTTAATGCCGCACGTCTGATAAACGATAAAGAATAATTGTTAGCATCTATTTTTTTATCAAATGAATTGTATTCGTCACGCATTTGATAGTAAAATTCTTTCCTATCAGTTGATGAAAAATAAGATGTTTGTAAGCTTTCTAATTCATCAATCAATTCCAAAACATTTTTTTTGATAACATTATAAAGAATGACTAATTCCGGATTAATATCAAACAAATAAGCTTCTTCAAAATAGTATGAATTAGATATATCAAAAAAGACAGCCCCACCACCAACAAATGGCTCAATATATTTTTTGATTGCACCACAACGAAGTTTATTCGGTAATTTTGGAGATAGTTGAGGTAATAATTGACCCTTACCGCCCGCCCATTTTAAAACAGGAGATGCAAAGTTTATTTCATTGGTCTTTTGTACTGCTAATTCTGGCATATGAATCCTTGTAAATAGATGTTAATAATGAAAAGAATGATAACAACTTTTTTAATAAATATAAAGAAAATTTTATAAATATAAAAAAATTTATGAGTCTTAAAGAAAAAAAATAATATTTTCAATTAGAAAATCGTATATTAATTAATCAAATTTTTTGAATGACATTTTAAGTCTGCTCTTTGTTAAGGGATTTTGCTTTCGGCTTAAAGCCTTCGCTGACCTTGAAAAATTTTGTGATACAAAACCGGCGTCTTTCCATCCGCCTTTTTTCGGCGGTTGAACCCACTTTCTCGTGGACTTCAAACCCGCTACCCGTCTAGCCATAAAAAAAAACCGCCAAATGGCGGTTCTTTTATGGCTGGTCGGAGTAGCGGGATTTGAACCCACGACCACTCGCCCCCCAGACGAGTGCGCTACCAGGCTGCGCTATACTCCGTATGCTTTTTATAATTTTTATCTCAACTTTATGTCTTTTGCAAGTATTTTTTTATCTTTTTTAAAAAAGTATTGAATTTTTTTGTTGACTCTTAATTTTTTTTTTAATACATTGTAAATGTAGTAATAGAATGAAAGGAGTGTATAATGATAAAACTTATCCAAGAATTATTAAAAAAAGCTGAAATCAATAACAATCATCCATGCCAATATTCAACCGATGCTGGTAGTGGTGGTAATGATTAAATGAGATAAAGGGAAATGGGGAATTCCATTTCCCTTTTTTTTATAAAAGGATGTTTTATGCATATTACAGATAAATCAAAATTAGTGATTAGTTTAATTGTTACAGGTAAATGTAATAATCATTGCACATATTGTCATTTTTATGCTAATCATGATAGAAAATTATATAATAGAAATATGGAGTTTTCTCTTTTTGAAAGATATTTAGATTTTATTAATTTTTTAAAGACAAAAACAAAGCATATTACCTGTCGTTTTTCTGGAGGAGAACCCTTGGTTATGGGGGAAGAATTATTTAAATATAGTTCTGCTATGTTTGAAAAAACAGGTTATACGCCATATATTATGACAAATGGTAAATTATTAAGTGAAAAAGTAATAGAGGATTGTAAAGAAAATCATATTTCGTCTTTTGTTGTATCTTTGGAAAATCCCGTTGATATGGATGATGGGTCTATTGATACAGATAAGGTGATTAATGCATATAAAAGATTGCAAAATTCAACTATTCCCTTGTATCTTGGTATGGTAATTGTTAAAAATGAAAAATTTAAAGATATAAAAAAGATATGTGACATTTTATATGATAAATTGGGTGAGATACCGCCAATATGTGAGTTAAATTTTTTGCCGTATACAAGTCCGGCTGAAGAGGAATTGATTGATTTATATGAAGGTTTAAAAGCCGTTATTAAAAAGTATTACGGTAAAACATCATTTTCATTTTTTCCGTATATAACTCCAGAATATTACAGTAATAATTTGAATGGATCTGAATATTTGATAGAATTTCCAATTGATGATATTTATGGTTTTATGACAAAAACAAATGAAGAGCTTTTAGAAGTTTACGAGGATAAATTAAATAAGGCTTATTTTGCGTATAATTGTCCAAATTCAAGTTGCGAATGGCATGATGCCTGCTCTCGGATAAAATGGGTATGGGGTGATCGTTCATTTACTGTTTCAAAAGAGCAAAAGATGAAAGATTACTGTAGGTTTAAAAAAACAATTTCAAGGGCATTTTTGGATGCATTAACAGATTTGAGTAATAGAGGAAAAATAGAAGCGTAATTAGGCATGTTTTAAATGCAAAAAAATATGCATATAAAACGAGAATTTTTTTCAAAAGAAAAACCCTCAAAATTTGAGGGTTTTTCTTAAATTGTTTCATTAGTTGGCTAAACGATAAAAAGCGCCTTTTCCAACTTGAATAACAACATCTGCCGTGAGCAGAGGGACATTTTCAAGTGTTGTCACTTTTTCCCCATTAATTTTAATGGCTCCTTGTGTTAAAAGACGGCGGATTTCTGATTTTGATTTGAATTTACCGCTTGTCATTAATGTGTCAATTAAATTCAGCCCGTTATCCGCATTGGCTGAGCTAATCGTTAAAACCGGAGCATCATCTGGGATTTGTTGCTTTTGATAGGCTGTTTTAAAATATTCTTCAGCTTTTTCAGCCTCCTCAACTGAATGATAAAGTTTTGTAATTTCTTTAGCCAGTTCCATTTTGATATCGCGCGGATTTTCCCCGTTTGCCAAACGATTTTTAATCTTTTCGATTTCGTCCGGATGAATATCCGTTGTCAATTCATAATATTTAATAATCATATTATCCGGAATCTTCATCGCTTTTTCATACATCACAACGGCACTTTCGTTAATCCCGATATAATTGCCCAAACTTTTGCTCATTTTTTCAACGCCGTCAAGCCCTTCCAATAACGGCATGAAAAGAGTGATTTGCGGATCTTGACCAAAATCTTTTTGAATGTTTCTACCCATTAAAATATTGAAAGTTTGATCCGTTCCGCCAAGCTCCAAATCAGCTTTTAAGGCAACGGAATCATAAGCTTGCATCAATGGATAAAAGAATTCGTGAACACTGATCGGTTGCTTATTCGAGTATCTTTTTTGAAAATCATCGCGTTCCAACATTCTGGCAACCGTTGTTTTTGCCGCCAATTCGATCACATCTTTGAATGTCATTTTACCGAGCCATTCGCTGTTGTATCTGACAATGGTTTGATCTTTGTTTAAAATTTTGAAAATCTGTGTTTTATAAGTTTCGGCGTTTTCTTTCACTTGTTCAGGGGTTAGCTGTTTTCTTGTTTTGCTTTTGCCGGTCGGATCCCCGATCATGCCGGTAAAATCACCGATAATAATAATGGCTTGGTGTCCCAAATCTTGAAGTTGTTTGATTTTTCTTAAAACAACGGCGTGTCCTAAGTGAATATCGGGCGCTGACGGGTCAAGACCAAGCTTAATGTTCAGCGGGCGGTTTTCGGCTTGAGCTTTTTTAAGCTTTTCAATAATTTCTTCTTTTGCCGTGTGGTCCGCAACGCCTTTAAGCATAATTTTAAGCGTGTCATCAATATTTATTTGCATAATTCTATCTCCTTGTTAATTTTTATCAACTATATCATATTTTAATAAAAAAACAAGATATTTTAACTGTGATTTTGCTAAAAAAGAAAAGGAAAGAAAAACTTTCTTCGAGTTTTGTTGAAATAACCAAAAGGAGCTCCAAATAAAACAGGGCCCTTTTTTTATGCTGAGGAAGAGGAGGGGCTTTATTCTCTTTCTCGTTTAAAAAGATTCATTCGGTGAAATTGAATGAGTTTGTTTTTAAGTCTTCTTTCTGAAATTAAAAGCATTTTATTTAAAAGAAGGTCTTTTAGCTCAAAAGAGATGTTCTCTTCGTCTTCTTTATTTATAGCGCAAAGAAAAATTTTTAAAAACGCATTTGTTCTGCCTGTATTTTCTTCTTCTTGAAAAGCAAGATAAAGGAGAGTGTCTTCTTCTTTACATAAATGATTTACTGTGTTTTCAATGACTAAACTTTCATTATTCATCAAAACTTTTGCCTGAATGCCCATGTCTTTAGCAATGTTGGCAGTGTTTTGAAGTTGGTTTTTATCACCATGAACGGGAAGGAGGGTTAAGTCTTCTTCTTTATTCTTTCTTTCGTTTAAAATAAGAGCTAAAAGAGTTTGTGTTTCAAGCTTGGTGGCATGACCTGTTCGTTGAAAACGGTGCATTTCAAAAGGCCCTAATGAAAAATCTTCCCTTGTTTGGTTTTGAATGATTTGATTATTGTTTTGTTCCCCGAGTTTTTTTGCCATCTGGCGCATATCTTTTAAAATATTTTCAACCGGAATGGCGCGTTGGCCAAGTAAAATCAAATCATTATGGCTTAATTTGAACCCTAAGTGAACCTTGTTTGCCAATCGAACAAGACCGGATTGGCGGATATTTCCTTTTTGATTAAAGCCTTCAGCAAACGCGCCGGATAAAATGATGACTTGTTTTTTTAACGGCACTTCTTTTAAAAAGGATTTGATATCGCCTTTAGTAACGTCTTCATGATTAAAAACGGTGCTTTCAAAAACATCAAGCTTGTTTTGATTTTTAAGTTCGTCATAAACAAGGCGTTGCATAAAGCCGTCAATGAAAACTTTTCTTCCTGATTGGCGCGCGGCGGTTAAAAGTGAAGCCATGTTTTCAAGACTTCTTGAAATGGTGGCTGAAATAATGCGTTTATCAGCGTTTTTCATCACATTTAAATAATTTTGAACTGCGGTTTCAAATAAAAGCGGTTCTAAGTCATTATGATTGCTTGAGGTGGAGTCTGCTAAAACATGCGTGATGATTTTATCCTTTAAAAAAGAAGAAAGATTTGTTTTTTCAGATAAAATTGTGTCGGAAAAGTTATAATCCCCCATATCTAAAATGCCGGTTTTATTTTCGCTTAAAATATAATAACCGAACGCCCCTGGTGCCGTATGTGAAACAAAAAAAGGAAAAACACCGGTGCCGTCTTTTAAATAAACTTTGTTTTTAATCGGGATAAGCTCTGGCATTTCCGGCACATTTGATTCAATTAAAATTCGCCCCAAAACGCTTAATGTTTCTTTAGAAGCAAAAATCGGGGGGAACAAAAATCCGGCCTTTAAAAGCTCCACAATTCCGCCGATATGGTCTTCATGAATATGAGTTAAAAAAATGCCGTCTAAAGAGGTGTGTTTGCTTTTTTGTGATAATTTTTCTTTTTCTTTTTGAAAGTATTTAAATAAAGAACTTGCGCGTTCTTGCTTTAAAGGGCAAAAGTCCAAATATTTGATAATATCGGGAACGATTTTTAACTCTTTATTTTTATCAGTATAAAAAAGAGCACCGCAATCGATTAAAAATCTTGAGGTCACCTCGTGATTGTTTATTTGTTCATAAAGATGAGCGTTTGCACCGATGCGCGAATAATTGTTTCCGCCTAAAAAAGATATTTTGATAGCCATTTTTTTGCTTATTTTTTATTTTGTTAAAAAAATTTGAAAAAATAATATCATATTTTAGCAACTTTTTCAAATAAAATATTTATATTTTACATTTAAAATAAAATGGGAAAAGAGTAAAAAAAATCTTGCTTTTTTCAAAAAAAAAGAGTATAAAAGAACGGCTTATAAAAATTTTATAGGTAAAAGACAAATTCACCCCTGGAGGATTGTCTTTTTTAATTTAACTTTATTAATAAAGGAAAAAATTTATGAAAGCAACACAATTAAATGCTATTAAACGTGAAAAAGCTGGTAAGGGGGCCTCTCGCGCAAAACGTCGTGAAGGGTTCGTTCCTGCCGTTATTTATGGAGATAAAAAAGAACCTTTGATGATCGCTTTGGAAGAAAAAGTGTTGGTTGCCGAAATGGGCAAAAAAGGTCTTTGGACTCGTCAATATGAAATCATGGTTGATGGAACAAGTCATCTTGTTCTTTGCCAAGATATTCAAAAACATCCGGTTTCCTTACGCCCGATTCATGCTGATTTCTTGCGCATTTCAAAAGAATCCGAATTAACAATTGACGTTCCTGTTCGCTTTGAAAACGAAGCTACATGCCCGGGTATTAAATTAGGTGGCGTGTTGAACATTGTTCACAGAACTGTTACTGTTAAATGTAAAGCTGATTCTATCCCAGATGCTTTTGTTATCGATTTGTCAAAAGTTCAAATGGGTCAATCCATCACAGCTTTCTCAATTGAAATGCCGGCCGGTGTTAAATTAACGGCCGCTGAAGATTTCACGGTTGCAACAATTGTTGGAAACCAATCTTCTGATTCAGCTGAAGGCTAATAAATGATATTGTTGGTCGGTTTGGGAAATCCTGGTAAAGAATATGAACAAACCCGCCACAATGTGGGGTTTATGGCGGTGGATGAACTCATCCGCCGCTATCCTTTTTCTGCCTTCAAGTCGAAGTTTAAGGGTGAAATAGCTGATGGCGAAATTTCGGGTCAAAAGGTGATGATTTTAAAACCGATGACCTATATGAATTTATCGGGAGAGTCTGTTTTAGCCGTTTGTTCGTTTTATAAAATCAAGCCGGAAAATGTGATTGTTTTTCATGATGACATGGATTTGCCGGTTGGAAAAATAAAGGTTAAACAAGGCGGGGGTAGTGGCGGTCATAACGGCATAAAAAGCATTGATTCAAATTTGGGAGCAAATTATGTGCGCGTGCGCATCGGGGTTGGAAAACCGGCCTTAAAAGAACAAGTTGTTTCTTGGGTGTTATCAAAATTTGGGTCTGAAGATAAAAAAGTTTTGGATGATTTGCTTTATAAAATCGCCGAAAATATGCCTGTTTTGATTGAAAAAGACGGTAGTTATTTTTTAAATAAAATGAAATAATTTTTTTGCTCTTGAAATTCTCAAGGGCTTTTTTTTCTGTCCAACTTTTGAAGGACAGTTCAAAGAGGGGGGATTTTTCATGCAAAGATTAAAACAAGTTATCAAAATACTCGTTGCCATGGGGTTATATATTATGGTAATGGATTTTATTTTAAAAGATTTGTTGAGAGACTTTTTTCAAAATGATAGGGGATATATTGTCTTATCTGTTTTATCATCCGTTATTTTATTTTTTATTTTGAAGGTGCCGACTTTTTTTATTTGTTTGGGAACGGCTTTTATTTTAATGTTACCAAGCTTTTTGAGGGGGTCATTGGAAAATTATCTTTCATTTGGGTGCATTTTTCTGATTGTTTCTATCGGGTTATCTATTTTAATATTTTCCTTTCATTTGCTTTTATTGATGATATTAACATTTTTAACCTTTATAAAATCGGATAAAATTTTTCCGGTTATAGCGGTTTTAGAGAAAAAAGCCTCTGATGTTTGGGATGAAAGTGAAAAGAAAACCAAGAGTAAACACTTTTATGTTAATTGTTTAAAGAAATCATGGTTTCTTTTCCTTTTCTTAAGAAGACGAAGTGCGACTGAGAGTCCAAACTTCTTGGCCACATATTTAGGCGTTGAACTGTTTAAAAATTTGAAAAAATATGTCAATTCAAATGAAAACAACAAATTAAAGTAAATGGGCTTGGGGGCTACAAAAGATTAAAAGAAATGTTTTTTTATGCACGATATAACAAGAGTGTCTTGATTTGCGATTATCGGATTTAAATATTAGATGAAATTGAAAAAAATATAGTCGTAATCAATATCAATTTTATCTGTCGTAGGAATGTTTTTTTATGTTACTAATGAAAGGGAATAAATGAAAAGAATACTTTTAATTGCCGTTTTGCTTTTTTCCTGTTCTTCTTTTTCAAAGAATATAGGATATGGTTATAATGCTATGGGGGATTATGTGCCAACGTCCATCGGGAATGAAAATATAGGATATGGTTATAATGCTATGGGGGATTATGTGCCAACGTCCATCGGGAATGAAAATATAGGATATGGCTATAATGCTATGGGAGATTACGTGCCAACGTCCATCGGGAATGAAAATATAGGATATGGCTATAATGCTATGGGAGATTATGTGCCAACGTCCATAGGCGATATAGGTTTTTAATAAAATATCACTCTAGTATAGCCCGATATTTATTCTTGTTTTTGAAGTGAATAATCTTTGTCTTGCTAAAAATCATGGGAAGAGGGTTTATAAAAAGTGCAAAAGCGCTCGTTGTGATAACTTATGTGAAAATAGGTATTCAAGAGATCGCTTTTTTTTAAGACGCTCTTTAAATAATGAAAATCCGGTTAAAAGAAGATAATAAATTAAAAAGCGGTGTTTTTTTGATTGCTTTTTTCGGGAAGCTGGGCTAAACTCACTTCAAAATAAATGAAAGGAATTTTTATGGGTTTTAATTGTGGTATTGTCGGCTTGCCGAATGTCGGAAAATCAACTTTATTTAATGCGTTAACCTCAACGGTGCAGGCTCAGGCAGCGAACTATCCGTTTTGCACGATTGAACCGAATGTGGGACGTGTTGCCGTGCCGGATAATCGTTTAGATGTGCTTCAAAAAATTGATAATGCGCAAAAGCTTGTGCCGACTCAGTTGGAATTTGTTGATATTGCCGGGCTTGTGCGCGGTGCATCCAGAGGCGAGGGTCTTGGCAATCAGTTTTTGGCAAATATCAGGGAAGTGGATGCGATTATTCATGTTCTTCGTTGTTTTGATGACGGAAATATTGTTCATGTGGAAGGATCTGTTGATCCGATTAGAGATGCCGAAACGGTTGAAACGGAATTGATGTTGGCGGACCTTGAGAGCCTTGAAAAGCGCATTATTCCTCTTCAAAAAAAGGCACAAACGGGGGATAAAGAATCAAAAATGCTTGTGTCCGTGATGGCGCCTGTTTTGGATTGTTTAAGAGAGGGCAAACCGGCTCGCTTGGCAAAACCTGAAGAGGCGGAAGGGTTGAAAATTTTTAATCAGCTTTGCTTATTGACGGGAAAACCGGTTTTATATGTTTGCAATGTGGATGAAGAAAGCGCTTCAACGGGCAATGAATATTCAAAAAAAGTTGAAGAAATGGCGCTCAAACAAGGCAATTCCAGCGTGATTATTTCGGCAGCCATTGAAGCGGAAGTGGCCGCTTTAACGGATGAAGCGGAACAAAAAGAATTTTTGCAAACACTTGGGCTTGAAGAAACAGGCCTTAACAGAATTATCAAAGCCGGCTATAAGCTTTTGGGGCTTGAAACATTTTTTACTTCAGGGCCAAAAGAAGTTCATGCCTGGACGATGAAAAAAGGAACTTTTGCCCCGCAAGCTGCCGGTATTATTCACACGGATTTTGAACGAGGCTTTATCAGAGCCGAAGTGATTGCTTATTCGGATTATGTGGCTTTTAACGGCGAAGTTGGGGCAAGGGAAAACGGCAAACTCCGTCAAGAGGGAAAAACCTATCAAATGGCGGATGGAGACGTTGTTCATTTCTTATTTAATGTATAAAAAAAGGAGCTTTGGGGGATGGATAGAAGAGTTTTATGGTTAAAAAACATGCAAGTGGGTTATGAACCGCTTGATGCGGAACATAAATCTTTTATCGATATTATTAATGAAGCGTATGTGATGCTGGCTCAAAAAAATTTGAGCACGTTTGATAATATCTTTTTAAAAATAGACGGGTATATGATGCAACATTTCCCGCATGAAGAATTAATCATGCGTCAAGTTGTTTTTCCTGATGTGATGAGTCATATCGAAAGTCATCAAAAATTTGCCGTTCACGTAACGGAATTAAAAAAGGAATATCAATCGGCAAAGAAGGGGGCGCAAAAAGAAGAAATTGCCGCGCAAACGGCTGATTTTATTAAAGCTTGGTTTTTGGGGCATACGCTCAGTCGGGATAAAATATATAAACCATATTTGGTTCGTTTAAACAAAAAGTAAAAAAAGGAGATAAGATGTCTGAAATTATTTTTACATTTGCCATTTTAATTGTTGTTTACTTAATTAAAGGGATTGTGATTGTTCGTCAAGGATATGAATATACCGTTGAACAATTGGGCCGATATGTCAGAACGCTTCGCCCTGGGTTTAACTGGATTTGGCCGATTTATCAAAAAGTTGGCGTTCGCATTAATCGTATGGAACAAGTCTTGGATGTGCCGACTCAAGAAGCTATCACAAAAGATAACGCCATGGTTCGGGTTGACGGCGTTTTGTTTTATCAAATTCAAGACACGGTTGCGGCCGCTTATCAAGTTGCCAATTTACAGCTCGCCATTTCAAACCTTGTTATGACGAATATCAGAACCGTTATCGGGGGTATGGATATTGACGAATTGCTTTCTCAACGAGATGTGATTAACCATAAATTGCTTTCCGTTGTTGATGAAGCAACTGTTCCATGGGGTGTTAAAGTAACCCGTGTTGAAATTAAAGATATCAACCCGCCACATGACTTAATTGATGCGATGGCCCGTCAAATGAAAGCAGAGCGTGAAAAACGCGCCAATATTTTGGATGCCGAAGGGTTGCGTCAAGCTGAAATTTTAAGAGCAGAAGGGGAAAAACAAGCTCTTATTTTGGCAGCAGAAGGTAAAAAAGAAGCCGCCTTTAGAGAAGCTGAGGCCAGAGAACGTATCGCTCAAGCTGAAGCAACCGCAACGGCAACTTTGTCTGATGCCATTAATCATGGTAACTTAAATGCTGTTAATTACTTCTTGGGTCAAAAATATATTGAAGCCTTAAAAGGAATTGCCGTTTCCCCCAACCAAAAGCTTATTATGCTTCCGCTTGAAACTCAAAATGTGATGGGCTCTATTGCGGGAATTGCTGAAATTGCCAAAGATGTTTTGGGTGGCACAAAAACAACCACAACAAAGAAAGGATAAAAAATGTCATATATCGAATGGGGTGTTTTGGGTTTATTATTGGTATTGCTTGAATTGTTTATACCGGGGATATACCTTGTTTGGTTTGGTTTAGCCGGTGTAACGGTTTCTTTAGCGCTTCATTTTGCTTGGATTCCTGACACAATAACGGCTCAACTTATTTTGTTTTCCGTTTGCTCTTGTGTGTTCACAGGAATTGGTCTAACTGTTTATAAAATGCTTGAAAAAAGATTTGAAAAAACAACGGATCATAAGAATTTGAATGATTTGGCCGGCGCCTATGTCGGTCAAACGGCAACCTTAACGCAAGATGTTGTTGATGGCAAATCAAAAGTCAAAGTGGCTGATACCGTTTGGTTGGCCCAGTGTGATGATGATTTAAAGAAAGGCGATAAAGTTGTTATCACCGGCGTTATCAAAGGCTTGATTTTCGTGGTCAAGAAAGCATAAAAAAACTTTAAACTGACTCATAAAACAAAAAACAGCTCGTTTTTTTTCGGGCTGTTTTTTTATGGGTTTAAATATGATTTGATTTAGCCAATTCAAAATGCAAAAGGAAAGGACGTTTCTTAAAAAAAAACAAATACTTGTGGGATACTTAGATAAATTATTATGGGTATAATTATTCTATGTTCTCATTAATATATCTATGCAAAGTGGTCCAAGAGCAACCAATTCGTTTTGCAATCTGTGTTTTTGGGACTTTTTTATTTAATAGTTCTTTAATCTTATTGTGTTTCTTTTGCAGTTTCCTATAACTAAATCCATAAGGTCTACCAAGATGTTTGCCCTCGTTCTTAATTCTTTTTAATGATTCCTTTGTTCTTTGAGAAATGAGTTGTCTTTCCATCTCTGCAACAAGTGAGAAAATGCAAGCAATGAATTTGCTTTGGATATCACTGCCCAGATGGAAGTTCTCTTTGATTGTAATGACCCTGCATCCTTTTTCTAAGCAATCTTGCAAGATGCCCATAACTTCCATTAGATTTCGTCCAATCCTACTAATCTCTGTAACTATAAGGATTGTATCAGAATCCAACTTATCCAATAACCTGTTTAACTTTCTTTTCTTTAATTCTTTTCTTGAAGAGATAGTTTCTTCCACAAACTCATCAACTTTCCAGTTTTGTTTTTGACAATAAGTTTCTATTTCAAATCTTTGATTGGCACAATTTTGTTGGTCTGTGCTGACCCTGATATATCCAATTACTTTCATAGACAAACTCCTTGATATTAATGTATTTATCAAGGTTGAAAGTATATAAAATAGACGGTGGTTTATGGAGATAAATCATGCTGTTGGTTTTACTTGCTGAGTAATCTTATGTAAACTTGTTAGATTATAATGAGTTAAGATATTAAACTTGACAATTTTGAAAAATAATTATAGACTAACGAACATATTTAATCTAAACCACCGTCTATTTTATATACTTTCAACCTTGATAAATACATTAATATCAAGGAGTTT
>JAFXIF010000015.1 GCA_017533325.1 Alphaproteobacteria bacterium | reverse complement strand
GTCATGGGATGCCTCCTTTAAAATAAAAAAATGTTTACATGGTTTTTCCTTTTGTTAATTGTGGCGGAAAAGTAAAAGCCCGGAAATCTAACGGTCGTTAGATTTGCCGGCATTTTGGCATAAAAATGACGCCTTAAAACAGGTTATTTTTTGCTGATTTTTGACCGGTTTTTTTGTAACAAAAAACATAAAATTTCATATTTTTATCAATTTTTATGCAAATTTTTGATAAAAAATAATTCTTAAAAATCAACGAGCTAAAAGAAAATATTAAAAAACAAATAATTTTTTTTGAAAAATTTTGGACACGAAAATTCAAACCCATGGTATAATAAAAGTATGGAAAGGAAAAAGTTCGGAACAAAAAACGACCGTTAGATTTCCGACCTAAAAAAAATAAGAAAACCGACTGAAAACAAAGAGTTTAAAGTCGGTTTATTTAAGCTGTTTTATCGTAAATTTAAGTTGAAAAAATTAATATAAATACTTTGTTATATCAAACGGGTATTCTTCAACCAACTCGATAAAAGCATCATAATTATATTTCATTTTTTTGACGCGATAATCGATTTCAACGATATAAGCTTCATCAACATTTTGAAGCTTTTCTTTAATCTTTTCCGGTAAATAATCCAAAATCACAATATCCGTTTCTGAACGATACAATAAAGCATGCTCTTTTCCGTCATAAAGAATCTTAGGTTTGACCGGATCTTCTTCTTTGACTGAAATAGCAAAAACAATTTCATCATCCCGTGTCGGAAAAATAACATAAGCGTCTTCTTTTTCAATAGAAAACTCATTTTGATATAAACTTGTCATGAAAATTTATCTGCCCCCGGATTTTACCATTGATTGAAAGTGAGTGTTTTGCGCTTGAATGGTGCGTTCCGGTTCGCCTTGAAGATAAGTTCCTCCAAAATATACGGTCCCATCTAAATTATATTGATCATTAACAATCGGATGGGCATCAGCTACCAATCCAAAAGCAAGTTCAGCTCTGGCTTGATTTCTTGTTTCAATGTCCATGGAATTTTCTAAAGTTTCGGTCATTTAAAGTCTCCTTTTTTTACCTTTTTTGTCACTTTAACATAAATCTTACCGCTCGTCAATAAGTCATTTAATGCTTTTTTTATTTTTTTAAGTGAGCGCGAGGGTGTGCTTTATCATATACATTCAATAAATGCGCTTTATCAATTTCTGTGTAAAGTTGAGTGGCCGCTAATGAGGCATGGCCTAACAATTCTTGAACCGTTCTTAAATCTCCTCCACCTTGCAAAAGATGAGTTGCAAAACTATGCCTTAATGCGTGAGGAGTCACAGAGTCGGCAAGCCCTAAATATTTTCTGATAAAGCGAACGTTTCTTTGAACAACGCCTGCATTTAAGCGTTCTCCTCTTGCGCCGATGAAAAGGGGGATATTTGGGTTTTTGGTTGGCAATAATTCCAAATAATCGGCAATGGCATTTTTCACCATGGGAAGTAATGGAATTAATCGTTCCTTGTTTCCTTTTCCTAAAATTACAAAAGCATCTTTATCCAACGGCACATCCATTCTGTTGAGTTGCAAGGCTTCATTAATTCTTAAACCGCACCCGTAAAGAAGCATATAAAGCGCGGTGTCTCTTTTTTCTTGAAACGAATCTTTGGCAACATCTTTAACTGCTTTTAAAAATAAAAAGGCATCATCAACAGAAAGCGGTTTTGGCAAAACTTTTGGTTTTCTTCCGGTATGAATTGACATCACGGCTGTATTTTCAAAAAGGCATTCTCGAGTGCAAAATTTAAAGAAATTTCTTAAGGTTGACATCCCTCTTGCAATACTGGATCTTGAAATACTGTGATCACTGCGCCAAACTAAAAAAGCTCTGAAATCCGAAACAGTCATATTTTTTAAATCGGTAACATCTGCCACCTTTTCATTATATTCGCTGAAAAAATGAAAAAATTCTTTTAAATCTCTTAAATAAGATTCCCCCGTTTTGTCAGCGAGTCGCCTTTCGGATAACAAAAATCGTTGCCAATCTAAAATAATCTTTTTAAGTTTTTTACTTGTTGTATAAGAAAGTGGCTTGTATTCTTCCATGTTTTTTTGTATCCTGTCCTTGAGCTTAAAGAAAAGTATATAAGGTTTCAAAAAAAATGCAACAGATATCTGTTCTTTTTCCAACACCGCTGGGGTGTTATGATTATTTGAGTTCAACAGACTTGCCTGTTGGCACGTTTGTGATTGCGCCGTTTGGCCGAAAAAAAATGATGGGTGTTGTGTGGGATAAAGCTCCGAATACTCATTTGGATAAAAGCAAAATTAAAGAGATATTAGAAGTTCTTCCTTATCAAGTACTTCCTTTGGAAACGATTCAATTTGTTAATTGGGTCAGTGCCTATACGTTAGCGCCTTTAGGGGCTGTTTTAAAAATGGCACTTTTAACCGATTTTGAAAAGGAAAGCAAAAAAAAACTTAATTTTCCCATCCCGAATCCCAAGCATAAAACGCTTTCTTTTTCAGATAGCCAATTAGCGGCTGTTGAGCAAATCACAGATCAAATTTCAAATGGCTTTGCCGTTTCTTTATTAGACGGTGTAACAGGTTCCGGAAAAACGGAAGTTTATTTTGAAGCGATTGCAAGAGCTATTGAACAAGGGGGGCAAACGCTTGTTTTATTGCCGGAAATTACATTGACAACAGCTTGGCTGGATCGGTTTGAAAAAAGATTTGGTGTTAAACCGGCTTTATGGCATTCAGGAGTTACCCAAAAGCAACGAAGAGACACATGGCAAGCTATTTTAAAAGGCGAGGCAAGGGTTATTGTCGGGGCGCGATCGGCTTTATTTTTGCCGTATAAAAAATTGGATTTAATTATTGTGGATGAAGAGCATGATCAATCTTTTAAACAAGAAGACGGCGTTCTTTATCAAGCGCGCGATATGGCGGTTGTCAGAGCAAAAATTGCAAATTGCCCTATTTTGTTAGCCTCTGCAACGCCAAGTATTGAAACTTATTGTAATGTATTACAAGGCAAATATTATCATATCGAATTAAAAGAACGTTTTTCAGGAGCTGTTTTGCCGGATATCAGGTTGGTTGATATGAGGCAAAAAGAAAAAGGGCCGGTTCGCTTTATTTCGGAAGACCTTAAAAATTTAATTGCCGAAAATATTCAAAAAAAAGAGCAAACACTTTTATTTTTAAACAGACGCGGTTATGCACCGTTAATGCTATGTAGAGCGTGTGGAGAGAGGATTAAATGCCCGCATTGTGCCGCCTTTTTGGTGGAACATAAAAAAAGAAATATTCTTCAATGCCATCATTGCGGTTATATCAGAAGAATTCCGAAAGAATGTCCGACATGTGGGCAAGAAGAAACGCTTGTTGCTTGTGGGCCGGGTGTTGAGCGCATTCATGAAGAAGCTTCAAGTTTATTTCCTTCAGCCAGATTATGTATGGTGACTTCAGATACATTAAATAATCCGAAAGAGTTTGCTGTTTTACTTGAAAAAATTAAGAACAATGAAATTGATATTTTAATCGGGACACAAATTTTAGCAAAAGGGCATCACTTTTCCAATTTAACTTTGGTGGGCGTGATTGATGCGGACATGGGGCTTTCCGGCGGAGATTTAAGGGCAGGGGAGCGCACTTTTCAATTGCTTCATCAGGTAACGGGAAGAGCCGGGCGTGAACAAAAAAAAGGAACGGCTGTTTTGCAAACGTATGTGCCCGAAAATTTGGTGATCCAATCGCTTCAAAATAATGACAGGCAAACTTTTATGGAACAAGAAATCATGACAAGAGAAATGTTGCAAATGCCGCCATTTGGTCAATTAGCCGCCATGATTTTAAGCGGAAAAAATGAACAGGCAGTTGTGGATACGGCGAAGAAAATTGTTTCCATGGCGCCATTTTTAGATGGATTTGATGTTTTAGGGCCGACACCTGCTCCGATTGCGCTACTTCGTGGAAAATTTAGATACCGGTTGCTCATCAAGGCACAAAAAGAGGTGAAAATGCAAAATATTTTAACGGCTTGGATGAATAAAGTTATCATTCCGTCTAATGTCAGTTTAAGAATTGATATTAATCCATATAGCTTTTTTTAACGGAGTTTTTTATGCAAGAAGAATTGTTTGATGAGCAAGAATCTTTTAAAGATAAAATAAAACGTTTTTTCTCAGCTCTTTGGTTTGAACTTTTTAAATTTTTATTGATTAGTTCTTTGTTGTTTTATTTTAAAGCGAATGTGAAAAATATTCTTTTAAATCAATTTGATGTCATGCATGAAAAAGATAAAGTTTCTTTATTATGGGAACAATTTGAAAAAAGTAAAGAGACCTTGTCTTTATCGGTTAAAAAAATTACGGAGTATATCGGAACGGCTTCAAGCGGGGCGTTGGCGGAGGCAAAAATTTACTCGCTTGAAAAAATGGTTTCTTTGTTTTCCGGTGTGATTGAACTTGGTATTTCGTTGTTTTGGATTTATTTGATTTTTTCATTTATTTCAAATGTGATTCAAGGATATAATAAAAAAGAAGAACAAAATGAAATTGCCAATTTGGTAGTAAAAAAATTGTTGCCATATTTAAAAAAGAAAGATATTTGACCAAAAGACTTCTTTTATAATCAAAAATAAAAAAAAGACTTGATTTTTTGAAATTTTTCCTGTATATTTTTCAAGCTTTCCGATTATCCTTGCTCTTGATAATATCGGACAGGGGCTATGTTTCAGGCAAGTTATTCATGTGGAATGATTTGTTTTAACCGAAACGAGAAAAACCAAAAGGAGAAATTTAAATGCCTTTTTATGATAATGTATTCATTGCCAGACAAGATTTAACGCCGGCAAAAGTCAATGAATTGACAGACAAATATGCTTCAGTTGTTGAATCCATGGGTGGTAAAGTTTCAAAACGCGAAAATTGGGGTTTACGCAATTTAGCTTATAAAATTCAAAAGAACCGTAAAGGTTATTATACATTAATGAACATCGATGCTCCGGCTGACGCTGTTATCGAAATGGAACGTTTAATGCGTTTGGATGAAAACTTGATTCGTTATTTGACAATCAAAGTTGATGAATTGGAAGAAGGTCCGTCAGTTATGATGGAAGCTAAATCCAGAAAATTCAAAGCTGAAGAAAAATACGATGTTGAAATTTCAGAAGGAGATATGTAATGGCTGATATCAAAGGTTCTTTCTTCCATCATAAAAAGTCTTGTCCGTTCTGTGGTGAAAATGCACCTAAAATTGACTATAAAGACATCAAACAATTAAGCCGCCATATTTCAGAACGTGGTAAAGTTGTTCCGGCTCGTGTTTCTGCAACATGTGCTAAACACCAACGCGAATTGTCAAAAGCAATTAAACGCGCCCGTTTCTTGGCTTTATTACCATTCGTTTCAGAATAAGGAGAATAAAGATGGAAATTATTCTTTTAGAAAAAATTGAACGTCTTGGTCAAATGGGTGACATCGTCAATGTTAAGAACGGTTATGCCCGCAACTATTTGCTCCCGCAAAAGAAAGCATTGCGTAAGACTAAAGACAACTTGGCTCTTTTCGAAGCAAAACGCAAAGAATATGAAGCTTATAACTTGAAATTAAAAACAGAAGCTGAAGCTTTGGCTGAAAAAATGAAAAATCTTTCAGTTGTTATCATTCGTCAAGCTGCTGAAACAGGTCAATTATATGGTTCTGTTACAATGCGCGACATTTGTGAAGCTATTCATGAAGCCGGCTTTAAAGTTGAAAGACAACAAATCGTGATGGGCCAACCGTTCAAAAATCTTGGTATTTTTGATGTTCGTTTGTCCTTGCATCCGGATGTATCTCAAACAGTTCGTGTAAACATTGCTCGTTCTGAAGATGATGCAAAACGTTCTTTCAAGAAAAAAGCAGAAGTTGAAGCAAAAGCTGCTGCTGAACAAGAAATAGCAACAGAAACAGTTTCTGCCTAATCTTTATTGGATTAAGGAAAAGCCGCTTGTTTTTTTGACAGGCGGTTTTTTGTTGAGTGAAAACAACTGATTTGATTGACAGATAACTTTTCAACGAGTCAAAATGATGCTATATTCGGTTCAAAATCAAGAGCAATGGAGTTGATGCAATATCTTTGTTTTGTTTTTGAATTTATTGAAAAAAATCGGTGGCCAAGGTGAGATAAACATCTGTTACATAGAACTTCATCTCTGATCATAAAGAAAGAAAAATCTTTTTTGATGAATGTGCTATCCTTTATTGCCGTATCAAAAGAGGGCCACCCACAGGCGCATTTTATTTTTGCAGAGCTTAAAAAAAGTTTTTCCCCACAGGCCTTGCATCGATAAACGCCTTTTTCAAAAAAAGAAGTGTAAATGCCGGTATGAGGCGTTTCAGTTCCTTTTTTTCTTAAAACAAAAAATTCTTCTGATGTGAGCAGTTTTTTCCATTCTGTTTCTGAATGTTTTATTCGAATGGGTAATAAATTATTTTTAATAAGATAGTGTTGCTGGTATTCTTCGGCCGGATAAAAAATGGGCGCTTTCACAATATCGGTTACAATTTTATATTTTTTTTCTTTTTCAAGTTCTTTTATTTTTTGAATGGATTTTTCTTTTTGAGCCTTGGTGTGATAAAAAATAACGGAACGATATTGAGGTCCGATATCATCACCTTGTTTTAAAAAAGATGTTGGATTATGAATTTTAAAAAAAAGGGTTAAAAGACTGTCAAAGGAAATTTTTTTATTGTCATAAGTAATTTGAACAGCTTCAACATGACCGGTTTTGGAAGTGCAGACCTCTTGATATGTGGGGCAAAAAGTATATCCGCCCGTGTAACCTGATTGAGTGAAAAGAACGCCATCTTCTTTTTCAAAAATATATTGAATAGTCCAAAAACAACCGGCAGCAAA
Source organism: Alphaproteobacteria bacterium (assembly GCA_017533325.1). GTDB lineage: Bacteria > Pseudomonadota > Alphaproteobacteria > CAAHEQ01 > UBA3637 > RGIG4140. The sequence continues at coordinate 32,025 of JAFXIF010000015.1, read as the reverse complement.
TGTAATTTTTTCAGTCATGCCAAAGATATAAAAATAAAAAATGCTTTTTCAAGAGGAGCAAAAAGTATTCTTGAAAAAATATAAAATAACCTTATAAAATATATATGAAAAAATTATTTACGAAAATTCTTCCTTTTTTAGTTGCTTTTTTATCGGGCATTATCTTATATCTTTTGACCGATAAATTTATTTCGGATGAGGGATTAAATAATTTGCTGATTAATGTTGCCTCCGGCTTGGTCAGTATTCCTCTTGTTTTTATTTTTTATGATGTGATTAATAAAATAACTTCCAGAAAATTGCATAATACGTTGTTTGAAAGTGTGAGCGTTGATATTAATAATCAATTAACGTTATTGATTGATTTTATTTGCGATTTGCTTCAAATGAAGAAGCCTGAAACTTTATCGGAGTTAGATGATTTTTTAGAACTTGAAAACAGTGAAATTTATCAAAAATTACAGATAAAACCGATTGATGAACAGGTTTTACGTGACATTAAAACAGAGTTGACAAATATTATTCATAAACCTTCAACTTTTGAAATTTTGACGGAAAAACAAATTTCTTCTTTATTAAATATTGTAAAAGAAATAACATTTTTAATCAAAAATCTTAATTCTTTTGTTGATAAAAAAGGAAAGCATAAAAAAATTATTTCTTTGAATATAGAATATATCATTGAGAATATTCTTGTTTGGATTGAAAACGGTAAAAAAGAAGCCCTAAGAAATCATGGTCGTTTTTCAATGTCAAAGGTTAATAAAGACTCTTAAAAGTAATAAGTTTTGATAAGATAAAGAATCAAAAAATGCACCGGATAAAAAAAGTAAAAAATCCACCATGGTTTTAAAAATCTGGTTTGCTTTTTTTGAATATATTTTGATTGATGCAATAAATAAAAAGTTGTTAGAACAGTCACAACGACAAACGGAACAACAATTTGAGGGGCAACGAAAAGGTCGTCACTGTTTATAAGTGCAGAATCAATTAAAGCTGTTGCAAAAAAAATCTTGTTATTTGTTTTAAAATAAAAGTAAAGAGAGAGAATTAAAATAAATCCCGTTAATTTATAATCGCATAAATAAGAAAGAGCGCCGAAAAAAGAAAAGCATAAGGCTGTTATAAATAGTTTTAATCTTTTATCCGTTTTTTCTTTTGATATCTTGTCAAAAATAAATAAAGAAAGAACCGCAATTAAAAATGACCAAAAAATATTCAGTTTAAAATATCCGTTAAATTTTAAATCAAAAGGTGCAATAACCAATGTTGAAAGCACGGCAAAGAAAAATAATCTTGGGATATATTTTTTAAAAATGCTTTGTTTGGCAAGATGATAGCTGAGTAAAAAAGCAAAAATCGGAAAAGTGGTTCGTCCGATAATCCTTAAATCCATATTATAGGGAAGTAAGGTGTATCCGATGTGGTCTATAACCATGGTTATAAGTGCCACAATTTTTAAAATATCAAAATTTAAGCTATGTGTAGCGATTTTTTTTATATTTAACATGTCTCAACAATATCAAATTTAATTTTTATCTGCAAGAATTTTAATTTTTTTGTTGAATGATTGGAAAACATTTTATATGATGCTAAAAAAAAGGGGAGCTCTCATGCGACAAATCACATCTGTTCTCGGACTGTTAAACCTGTCCGTTTTTTTGAAAAGTCATTTGTTTTTATTGCCGGTATTGTATTTGTTTTATACCTCATGCGGTATTACTTTGGCTGACTTCTTTCTCATTCAGGGATTAAGTTCTTTAACTTGTTTATTGCTTGATGTCCCCATGGGATATGTTGCGGATCGTGTGAGCAAAAAAAAGATATTGATTCTTTCAAATTTGGTGTTGGTTTTAAGGTTTTTGCTTCTTTATTTTTTCCCGACAAAACCGATTATTTTCCTTGGCGAAATTTTGTATGCTTTTGTGATTGTTTCTTTCGTTGGAACAGGGGACTCCTATATCTATGAATTGTTAAAAACAAAAAATAAAACCGTGGCCATGTTAAAGCGATATGGCAGGCTTTATTTTTGGATTTCAATCGGAACAAGCATTTCATCATTGACCGGTGCTTATATTTATGGTCATTTGGGTGCAAAAATGATTATTTTGTTGACGATTATTTTTACAAGTATCTCAACATTATTGCTCTTTTTTATTCCGGATATTGATGTAAAGCCAAATAAAAATTTGGTAACAATGCGCCAAAAATATATTTCGATTTATGCTGAGGTTAGACGGGCGTTTAGAAAAAGAGAGTTTATAAATTTAATTGTTTTTTCCGCTTTTTTAACAGCAACCTATCAAATTTTTATGTGGAGTATGCAACCTGTGATGAAAGTGGCGATGGTTCCGGTCACATTGTTTGGTGTTGTTTTCTTTTTAAATCATATGGCCAGAGCAAGCGGAAGTTTTTTTGCGCATAAAATATTAAAAAAATTCAATTTGGTTAAATTAGGTTGGATTGTTTATTTTGGTTTTATTTTAAGCTTTTTTGCTATGATGTTTATCGGTGAAAATACACCGCTTGTTCTAACACTTTTTTTGCTTGTTTTTGTTTGTTTGATGATTTCATTGCAAGTGACCTGGCTGATCAGTGCCATTGCCAGAATTCATGAAATTTCAACATCAAAAAACAGGGCGTTATCAGCTTCTGTTAATTCAATGACGGGGCGCTTACTGACAGCTGTTTGCTTGATTTTATCCAAGTTTATTTTGGATGGAAATCCTTTGAGCGTAAACCTTCTTATCTTTTTAATTTTATTCCTTCCATCCGCCTTTATTTTAAAGAAATGGAAAGTGTAAATTTGGCTTAAAAATTAAGTGTTTTTTTTAGGTTTTCTTTTTTGGTGATTTTTAAATAAATCCATTGATTTTATTCTTGAAAAAAAATTTTTATTCGCGTAAAATAAGCTGTTATAAAATAGCTTAAAATTTTTGTGCATAAAGATAATAAAAAAGGATAGAGCATGATGAGATTTCTTTCAATGTTGGTCAGTTTGGGTTTTTTCTGCTGTTTTATTGTTTTTATTATCGGTTTTGCCGTGATGATTCATTTTTCGGTGGGGTTGCCGGATTATAAACAATTAGCAGATTATCGCCCGCTTGTTACATCAAGACTTTATGCAAATGACGGTTCCTTGATGGCTGAATATGCCAATGAAAAACGCTCATTTGTTCCGATTGAAAGTATTCCTCCGTTGGTTATCAGTGCTTTTATGGCGGCTGAAGATAAGAATTTTTATGAACATGGAGGCATCGATTTTATGGGGCTTGCTCGTGCGATGATTATTAATATTAAAAATATCGGAACAGGTCGCCGGCCAATGGGGGCTTCAACGATTACACAACAAGTTGCCAAAAACTTTTTGCTCACATCGGAACAATCTATTGAAAGAAAAATTAAAGAAGCTTTATTGGCTCGAAAAATTGAAAAAACATACACAAAAGACCATATTTTGGAACTTTATTTAAACGAAATTTATTTAGGGCAGGGCTCTTATGGTGTTGCTAGTGCTGCGCTTAATTATTTTGATAAAAATTTAAAAGATTTGACTATTGCGCAAGTGGCCTATTTAGCGGCTTTACCGAAAGCGCCGAATAATTATAATCCGGTCAGTAAAAAAGAACAAGCGATTGCCAGACGAAATTGGGTTATTTCCCGAATGGTGGATGACGGTTATATTACCGCTGAAGAAGGTGCTCTAGCACAAGAAGAAGATTTAACTGTTGTTCAAAGACCAAAAAATGCTTTGCGCATCAGCGGTTATTATGCTGAAGAAGTGCGCCGTTTTATTGTTGATAAATATGGCGAAGATGCCATGTATAACGGTGGTTTGTTTATTCGCACAAGTTTGGACCCGAAATTGCAAGCGGCGGCTGTTAAGGCGTTGCAAGAAGGCTTGCTGAATTATGATAAAAGACATGGTTGGCGTGGGGCTAAAGAAAAAATTGATGTTTCGTTGCCTGATTTTAAAGAGGAATTTCAAAAAAAAGAAATTCCTGCCTATGTGCCGGAAGGGTGGCTTTATGCAGTTGTCACAAATGTCAAAGAAAAAGAAGCTGAAATTTATTTATCAAACGGCAAAAGTGGAAAAATTTTGGTTTCAACCTTAAAATGGGCAAGAAAAGCTTTAGCAAATGCAAAAATTTCTTTAGAGGCCGTTCAAAAAGTAAGTGATGTTCTTGCAAAAGGAGATGTTGTTTTTGTCAGCTTAAAAAATGAAAAAGAAGGAACCTATTATTTGCAACAGCTTCCTCAAGCAGAAGGCGCATTGATTGCTTTGGATCCGCATACGGGGCGTGTTTTGGCAATGGTCGGCGGGTTTTCATTTTATCGCAACCAATTTAATCGCGGTATTCAAGCTAAACGCCAGCCGGGGTCTTCTTTTAAACCGTTTGTTTATTTGGCAGCTCTTGATGCCGGATACACGCCGTCAACTTTGATTTTAGATGCGCCGATTGTGATGAGATTGCCGGATGGAAGTGTATGGAAACCGAAAAATTACAGTAAAAAATTCTATGGGCCGACAACGCTTCGGGTGGGGCTTGAAAAATCAAGAAACTTGATGACCATTCGGTTAGCGCAAGCAATCGGGATGAAAAAAGTTGCTGATTATGCAAGAAAATTCGGTATTACAGACCATTTGCAAGAAGTTTTATCTTCAGCCCTTGGCGCTCATGAAACAACATTGATGAAGTTAACAACGGCTTATGGGGCGCTCGTGAACGGTGGTAAAAAAATCACACCGAATTTAATTGACCGAATTCAAGATAGAGATGGAAACACCATTTATAAGCATGACATGAGACCTTGTCCAAATTGTGTCGGTGAATTGGCAAGCCCTATGGAGAAGCCGGAAATCATTGATGCTAAAGAACAGATTCAAGATCCGGTTAGTGCTTATCAAATGGTTCATATTTTAACCGGTGTTGTTGAACGAGGAACCGGACGCGTTGCCAAAGCGGTGCGCCGAACATTGGGGGCCAAGAGTGGAACCAGTAATGATAGTTTTGACGCATGGTTTATCGGATTTTCGCCGGATTTGGTGGCCGGTGTTTGGGTCGGATTTGATAATCCGCAAACATTGGGTGCAAATGATACGGGGGGTGTTGTGGCCGGTCCGATTTTTAGGGACTTTATGAGCGAAGCCTTGAAAGACAAACCCGATATTCCGTTTAGAATTCCAAAAGGCGTTCGTCTTGTTAAGGTTAATCCGACAACGGGTAAGCCCCAACAATCAGGCGCTGTGATAACGGAAGCATTTAAAACAACGGATGCGGATATGCCGAGTAATAATGTTATCGGTGGACAAGAAATGATTGAAGAAAAAGACGAATCCATGCCTGAAATGGGTGGATTATATTAGGAGTAAAGATGGATAGAGATTTATTTAATTATATGCCGATTGAAGAAAAATTAAGAAGAGCCAGAAAGCTTTTGCGCTCTGCCTTTGTTTATGATCATGTTAAATTTTTAATGACCGGCAAAAAGGAAATACACACTCTTTCTGATGCTTTAAAAGAAAATTCAAAAAATCAGCAAGAAAGAAAAGAGTTTGATAAAACAAGAGATATTGCCACTGTTTTGAGTGAAGAAAATCCGCATCCGGACAGGTTAAGAAATTATAAAGAACTGTGTCAGGCAGAAATTTTGGATATGGAATATTTGCTTCGAGACAGAAAAGTTCGTATGCAAATTGTAAAAGATGTTATGACTGAAGAACAAATGGATTTAAAACGGGATTATTCTTTTTTTGTTAAAAGCGTAAAAGCAAGAGTTTGTGGGGCAAAACCCGTTCGAAAAATAAATACGTTTATGGTTTCTCTTTTTTCAAAAATAAGAGGAAGATAAGCTAGGTGTGCTAAAAAAGGAGTAAACATGAAAGCAGAAATTTTAGCATTTAAGCAAAAATATCAAACGGCAATTGATTTGCTGAAAGGACGTCTTTGACTGGGATAATGCAAAGCTCAGAAAAGATGAATTGGATTCCTTAACTTCTGAAGTCTCTTTATGGGAAAATCCGGAAAGAGCGCAAAAGCTTATCAGTGAAAGAACCCGGCTTATCGCTCAAATCGAAAAAATTGAAGAATTGGAAAACACTGTTTCTTCCACCTATGAAATGATTGAGCTGGCTGAAATGGAAGGCGAATTGGAGCTTTTATCGGAAGCGGAAATCTCATTTTCAAATTTGGACCTTGTTGTTGAAGAAATGTTATTGGCCTCTTTGCTTTGCAAAGAAGGGGATGCGAATGACAGCTTTTTGGAAATTCATTCAGGAGCCGGTGGAACAGAATCTCAAGATTGGGCGTCAATGCTCATGCGAATGTATATGCGTTGGGCGGAAAAAAACGGATATAAAGTTTCATTATTGGAAGAAAGTCAAGGGGATGAGGCAGGCATTAAATCCGCTACGATGAAAATTGAAGGGGTGAATGCTTACGGGTGGCTCAAATATGAATCCGGAGTTCATCGTTTGGTTCGAATTTCTCCGTTTGATTCCAATGCCAGACGGCACACAAGTTTTGCCTCTGTTTGGGTATATCCGGTTGTGGATGACTCGATTGAAATTGATATTAATCCGGCAGATTTAAGGATTGATGTTTTCAGGGCATCCGGTGCCGGCGGTCAGCATGTGAACAGAACGGAAAGTGCCGTTCGAATCACTCATATTCCAACAGGTATTGTGGTTCAAAGTCAAACAGGTCGTTCTCAATTTCAAAACAAAGATGAAGCCTTTAATATGTTAAAATCCAGATTGTATGAATTAGAACTTCAAAAACGAAAAAAAGAACAAGGAGAAATTGAAGACTTAAAAGGCGATAACGGATGGGGAAATCAAATCAGATCTTATGTTTTGCAACCTTATCAAATGGTAAAAGATTTAAGAACCGGTTATGAAACATCTGATACAGGTGGTGTTTTAGACGGAGATTTAAATTCCTTTATGCGCGCTTCGCTTTCCGGATTAAAAGCCAAAGATGAACAAAATCAAGAGGTTTAAAATGAAAAGAAAAACGCTTTTGGGTTTGGATATTTTTAAAAAAACGCATGAACTTGAAAAAATGATAACGGCCTTTTTGTTAAATATTATTCAGGCGGGCATTTTTTATGGTCAAGCAATGAAAATTTATCTTGAAGAAGGGGCTTCAAGTTCTTTTTTGGAGTTGGTGCATAAAGTTTCAACTTTGGAAGCTGAAAATGATGCATATCGGCGGAAAATTGAAAATAATTTATATCAATATATGATTTTGCCGGATATGAGATCGGACATTTTGAAGTTGCTTGAAATGTGCGATAAAGTGATTAATAAATATGAATCGAATTTATTGGTTGTAAGTGTTGAAAAACCAAAAGTTTTTACCTCGTTAAAAGAGGGATTGATTAAAATGATTCATTGGGATTTGGAATGTGTCGGTTCACTTGTATCCGGTGTGCGCACTTTCTTTTCAGGAAAAAGCATTAAAGAGTTTACGCTTCAAACCTATACAACGGAACATTTTGTGGATGAAGAAGCATTAAAGTTAAAAGAAATGGTTTTCAATGAAAAAATAGAGTTGGCAAGACAAATTCAATTAAAAGAATTTGTTTATCACATTGAAAAAATTTCTGATATTGCAGAAGATGCTGCTGATATTTTAAATATTATGGCGGTTAAACACGCATTATAGGAAAATAATATGACAATTTTAGATTGTTTCTTTATGTCGGGTGCGGTTTTCTTGGGTTGGTCCTTAGGGAAGAATAACCTCAGTAACTTATTTGGTAGCGCAATCGGAACCAGAATGATTCGTTTGAAAACAGCCGCTTTATTGGCATCTTTGTTTATTTTCCTTGGCGTGTTTTTGAGTGGGTATGCTACAACGAGCCATGTGAATCAATTAGCAGTGGTAAATTCTTTTCAAGAAGCATTTTTTGTTTGCGTTTCAGCCGGTCTTGTGATTTACATTTTAAGTTTACTGGGAATCCCGGCTTCGATTACACAAACAAGCACCGGAGCATTAATTTCCTTAAATGTTTTTCATCATTTATCCATTGATAATCATTTGGTATTGAAAAGTTTTTTAGGGTGGGTGGCAACACCGTTTTTATCCGGTTTATTGGCGTTTGCCTTATTTTACTTTTTAAAAAAATTATTAAAGAAACATCCGATCAAACTTTTATATCGCGATGTTGTTATTCGCTTATTGCTTATTATCGTTGGTTCATTTTGTGCTTATTCCTTAGGCGCCAATAATATTGCCAGCATTGCAGGGCCATTTATTTCTGTTGATAAAAAGATGACAGCTCTTTTATTTTTCTTAACGGCATTAGGGGTAAGTATCGGTTTTTTGGGAGCTGATAAACGCGTGATTAAAACGGTGAGTAAAGGCATGTTCCCTTTATCGCCGATGGAAGCCTTTATTGTTGTTTTTTCCTCTGCACTGACTTTATTTTGTTTTTCAAGTTCGGCGCTTAAAAATTTTTTAGAAGCCCTTTCTTTGCCGTCTTTTCCCTTAATTCCCGTTCCGTTATCAGAAGCAATTATTGGATCCATTATTGCCATAGCCTTGTCAAAAGGGATTGATGGTCTTAAATTAAAAGTGGCCGGATTGGTTTTTTGTTCTTGGGGAGTTGCGCCTTTAAGTGCCGGTCTTTTATGTTATGTATTTATGTATTTTGCTAAAAATTTTGGGGTCTTATTATGAAAAAAAGAATTAATAAACCATTGAAGTATTCTTTATTGGGATTGAAATATTTTTTCATTATTTTTGTTTGCACGATTTTTGTCTTGATAAGCGTTGCTTATTATAAGCTTCATAAAGAACCGGTTGACTTGGGTTTTTTATTGCCGAAAGTTGAATCTTATTTATCACCCTCAAAAAATTTGCATTTAAGCGCAGAAAGTATTGTTCTGTCTGCGCGCGCCTCCCGTATGGGGCTTTTTCATGTTCAAATTGATAACCTTGAATTAAAGGATGCTCAGAATAAAGAAATTTTAAAGTTGCCGAATGTTAAATTTTCTTATGGACTTATGCAACTTTTTTCATTGAGCTTTGTTCCTAAAAATATTTTTCTTTCCAATGCCTATTTATATGTTACTTTAAATAAAAATAATCAGTTTATTTTGGAAGATAAACCTTTAGAAGAAGACCTTGTTAAAAAAGAGGTTGAAAAAGACTTGGCTTCGGTTAATCCAATTTTAGTTCAAGATCAACGCATTATTATTAATGATGCGATTAAATCATTGTCAACGCTTTCAAAATTGCGCAAATTTACCCTTAAAAATTCAACTGTTGTCTTAAATGATTTGAAAGAAGGTAAATTATTTGAATTTCCGAATTTAAATTTAACATTGAAGCGCCATCGGTTTTATAAATATGAAATTTCCTCTTTCGGACAAATGATTGTGGATAAGAAAAAACCGATGACGTTGATTGTTGATGCATATTTAAACGTGCCGGCTAAAATAATCACATTTCAATCCAATTTTAATGATTTAAGATTAAATGAAATGGGCAGAGCCATTGATATTTTTAATGGGTTTAAAGTTTCACTTTCAGGAACGGTAGAAGGTGAAATTTCATTTGAAAAGAAAGATTCATCTTTTAAAGAAATGGTTCAAAAACTTTCTTTTAATGTTGAAACAAATGGAAAGGGTAGCATATATCTTCCGCATCCGCTTGATATTGTTTATCCTATTAAAAAGATAAGGGCTCAGGGTGTTTTTGGTAATCAGTTGGAGCAATTATTTATCCGGCCGGTTGATGTTGAGCTTTCAAGCGGATTAAGTGCTGATGTTGATATTGTGATTAACGGTATCGGATCTTTTTTAAATTCAAATGATTTAAATGAGATAACAACAACGATTAATGCTCGTTTAAACAATATTCCGACTGATCAGATTTCTGTTGTTTGGCCCTCTTATTTAGGTCCGGATGCACATGCCTGGGTTAAAGAAAATTTGAAAAATGGCTCTTTGACAACGGCGCTTTTTACTCTTTATTTTAAAGGAAGTGAGATTTCTGATTTAATTGGTGATGTTTCTTTTTCCGGTGTTGACGTTCATTATTTAAAGCCGTTACCACCTGTTGAAAAAGCCGCAGGCAAAGTGATGCTTTATCCGGATAGAGTTGAAATTTTTGCAACAAGCGGAAAAATGAACAACGTTCAGCTTGAAGTCGGGAATGTTTATTTAACTGATTTATTGGATGATGTTTCAAATTCGAAAATCGAATTAAAAGTTTCCGGGCCTGTTCAAGAAATGCTTTCTTTAATTGACCAAAAACCTTTAGATTTAATTCGTTCCTTTGGAATTTTACCGAATCAGGTGAGTGGAATGGCAACAGGAGAGGTCTTTTTAAACTTTCCGTTAACTGATTCATTAAAACCATCTGATATCAAAGTGGATGTAAAAGCTAATTTAAAAGATGGAACGATTTCTTTAGAGCAGATGCCGGTTAAATTGGAACAATCGGATTTTTCATTGGTTGTGGATAATGAAAAACTTTCATTAAATGGTAAAGCTTATTCGTTGGGTGTTCCGCTTCAAATTAAGTGGGATGAGTTTTTTGCTCCGACTTTAAAAAATCCGCTTCAAAGTAAATATGAAGTGAAAGGGCTGATTAATGATCAAGTTTTAAAGCCTTATTACAATGATATTTCAACTTTTATACAAGGACCTTTTTATTTAGATGGCGTTATTCAAAAGGACATGAATGGGATTTATCGGTTTGATTTAAATGGTGATTTAAAAACAGCAAAAGTTATTTTTAACCCGTTGACTTATTTAAAAAATGAAGGGGAGGCGGGTCAATTAAACACAACTTTTTCAATTGATTCGAATGGATGGCTTTCCAAAATTTTATTCGATTATCAGGCCGATAAACAAACGAAATTAAAAGGAAATGTTTTCTTAAAAGGACGGGGTTTCTCTTTAAATATTGAACAAGCACAACTTCAAGATTCTGATTTTAAAGGAAATGTTGAATATTATGAAAAAGAATTCTTTAAATTAAACCTTTCCGGTTCAAAATTAAATATCAGTGGATTAAAAGAGTTTCCTCTTTTAAAAAATGCCGAACCGAATCCTAATCCTGAGTTGAAAATGACTCCTTTAGGAGGCAATAATTTAGCCGAAATTTATTTAGATGTTAATTTAGATTCTTTAACATTGAATAAAGATATGCCGTTAAAACAAGTTGCTTTAAAAGCTTATCGAAACGGATCATTGTGGCAAAATTTATTTTTGTTTGCTATGGGCAGAGAACCTGTTTCGGTTAATTATACGCCAAAAGACGGGCGATTAGATGCCTTAACAACGGATGTTGGTGATTTATTAAATCGTTTAGGTTTTTCAGATCAATTTGAAAAAGGAAGTGCCGAAGTTAAAGGAAAGGTATTGCCAAATGGTGGTTTTGCGGGTGATTTAAAATTAAAAGATATTAAGCTTAAAAAGCCAGGTTTTGTGATGCAGGCGGTTACGATTTTGGGTATTTGGGATGCTATTCAAGGAAATGATTTAAGTTTTTCAAATGGTGAAGCTAGTTTTGAATTATCGCCTAATTTCACATTATTTATAAAAGATGGCGTAACATACGGAACGGCTTTGGGGATAACCTTTTCAGGGCGAGCAGCCTTATCTTCATTAGCGTTATCGGGTTCCGTTATTCCGGCATATATTATTAATTCATTGCCGGGGCGAATTCCTGTTATCGGACATTTATTTAAAGATTCAAAAGGTGGCGGTTTAATGGGGGTTAAATATGAAGTAACGGGAACACCAGCAAATCCGATTGTTTCCTTTAAACCGCTTTCCAGTATTGCTCCCGGTATTTTAGGTCGATTCTTCTGATAAAAAATACCCTAAAATTGAACTGTCCTAAAAAAAAGTTGGACAGGAAAAAAAGTCCCCCCGAAGAATAGAGATAGCAAACTTCGGGGGAATTTAGTATAATAAGAAAAAAAAGAAAGGACAGTTCAAAGGTGGATTTTTTATTCTTTATTTTTCGTTTCTTAAATTTTTTTCAATGTTTTTTTGAAGTTTCTCAATTGTTTTTAAAACATTGTTCGGTTTATTTTCAAAAGCGATTGCATCTAACATTTCTTTACTTAAAATATTTTGGCGGCGCATTTCAATCAACATTTCATTCATGCGATCCCAATAATGATTGGTATTAAGGAAAACAACCGGTTTATAGGGCTGTTTTTTATTTTGCACAAGCGTTTCAAAATAATTAAAAACATACATCACATCAAATCCTCCCGGAAGGAAGACAAGTGCTTCGCTGTCACGAATAAAGATATCTGCTTGCCCTGCAAAATTTTGAACGGTTGTCATATCCATTGTTTGACAAGGATGATTTTTAGGGCAGTTTGTTTCATCTTGTTCCTGATAGGAAACGGCAGTCACATTTCCTTTTTTATTATAGGCTGTTTTTAAAAAAGTTCCTGCTAAACCCATTCCTGTTCCGGCACAGACAATATTCTTTTTTTGACTGACTAAATAAGATGCCAACTGGGAAACATTTTTTGAATAAGTCGAGTTAAAATTTTTATTTGATGACCCGATAACTGCAATATTCTCAATCGCAGAAAGAGCAGGTGTTGAGAAGATAAAAAAAGATAAAAGAAAAAGAGTTTTTTTCATAATAAATTTTCCTTATTTTCGGTTAAAAATATGATTTTTTACTCGAGCTAAAACAGCGCCTGAAATTGCTCTTGCTTTTTGAGCGCCTTGTTGCAACATGTCTTCGACTTCGTCAAAATGAGAAATATAATAATTATATTTTTCCCGTTTTTCGCCTAAATCATTCAAAATGGATTGCAACAGCATTTTTTTGATGGTTCCATATCCCATACCGCCTTTTTCCAATCCTTCTTTTATTTCCATCACCAATTCATTCGGGGCAATTCCTTTTGCAATATGGTAAAGTAAAATATCTTCCGGATTTTTCGGATCATTAATATCCTGACAATCTGTTTTAATGCTCATAACTGCTTTTTTGATTTCGCTGTCCGTTCCAAAAAGCGGGATAACATTGTTATAGCTCTTGCTCATTTTTTGCCCATCAATACCTGGGACAATTTGCGTTTCTTCTTTTAAAAAGCTTGTTGGAATTTTAAGAACTTCGGCTTCATAAACAGCATTAATGGCGCCGGCAATATCTGCAGCAATTTCAACATGTTGCACCTGATCTTTTCCAACTGGGACAATATCCGTATCATAAGCTAAAATATCGGCGGCCATTAAAACAGGATAAGTATATAATCCCATATTAATACCGGCATCTTGCGGTTCATTTTTTGCCAAATTTTTATCCACGGCTGCTTTATAAGCATGCGCTTTATTCATAAATCCTTTTGGGGTATAGGCCATTAAAATAGTTGTCAATTCAAAGATTTCGGGAATATCGGATTGGCGATAAAAAACAGAATGGTTCGGATCTAACCCGGCGGCTAAATAAGCTGAAGCCAATTCTTTTGTTGTTTTTGCCAAAAAAACAGGGTCTTTAATAGCGTTAATAGCATGATAATCTGCAACAAACATGATGTGCGTTGCATTTTGTTCAGCCGTTTTTTGACCAAATTCAATCATTGGTTTAATAGCGCCGAAATAATTACCGATATGCAAAGTGCCTGTTGGTTTGACTCCTGTTAAAATTGTTTTGTTTTCTAATTTCATTTTTTATCCTTTTTTATCTTTCGCTTCCTTTGTTCCTAGCAATATTAGGTCTGGAAGGCGTTCTTTTAATAGAAATACTTTTCTTATTTTTTTTGTTGTAAACTTTAATCTTTTTTTCAGCTTCTTCAAATAAAATCTTTTCCATAAATTCTTCCGGTTTTAAAGAAAGTCGTCTCGGTTTCATCCAGGCATCCAAACTTTTTTTAGATCCCTTTATGGCATCAACCATTGTAATAGGCCGAATTTTTTTGGGAAGTTGTAAAATAGGGGAGGAATGGAACAAGTCATGATAAACAAGTTTATGAGCTTTTTGTTCGCATTCAACTATTTGAAAGGATCTCAAGGGAATTTCTTGAAGATCTTGCTGGTGTTGCATCATCACAAGCGTCATAAAGTTTTCAAGAAGCATAATATGATGAGCGCTTCTTTGCATGATGTCATTTTTAAAAAGTTCAAAATATTTCTGAAGGGCAAATAATGTAAAGGCATTTTGCTCTTCTTGAGTAATTTGCGCGCCTTTTCTTTTGAGAGTGTCTTGATGATATCTGTATGCCAGTGCGCATAAATATTTTCTGATTTTTAAGCGATCATCTTTCCCTGCAGAAATTGTGCTTGATAATACTTTATTTTTTGCCTGTTTATAATAGTTGCAGTTTGTGACGCCTCCGTTTCCGTATTGGTAAGCAAGATCAGTTCCAAGAGATTGAGAATAAAAAGAATTCCCCAAAAACGGATTTCTTCTTAAAAGCCTTTCAAGCTTATCAGTATATTCAATTTGCATGCTGGCAAGAGCATTTTCTTTTGAAATAGAGGGCTGCCCGTTTGGAAATAAAATTTCCCGTTGCGCTTCATATCTCATTTGTGAAAGATTTGGCGAGTGCTTTTTATCATAAGCATCTCTTTTGTTGATGCACTGATAGGCGAGGTCTTCTTTTTCTTGTTGAGAGAGAGAACGGCCGTTTACTTTGATGTCTAAACTTTCAAGAGCGGCAATCCCTTCCGGTGCAAGTCTTTTTCCGTTAAATTCAATTTTTAACCCATAGCCAATGGTCAAGGCATTGCTTTCGCAAAAATAAAAACATTCCATCGGAAGGCTGTGAACAATATTATTTTCATCAATATCAACTCTTGTGCTTTCGATTAAATAAGTCGGCGCCATAAGATGACGAATAAAGCTATAACGAGAGGCGAGTTCTTCCTCTTTTAATAATTGTTTTTGGTGTTCGATAAAGGTTTTAAATTCCTCTTTAGTTGGCAGTTTAATTTCGTTTATATGCGGGAAAATTTGTGTTTTTTTAACTAATGGTGGTAGAGTTCTTAAAAAAGTTAACAATGCAGAAGAATATTTTGATTTTTTACCCTCTTTTGTTTCAACCGTTTTTGCTTGAGGAGTTGTTTTCAGAGCTTCTTCCTCCTTTAATTCGGGGGCTTCTTTTTGAACAGGTAAAGGTGTTGCTTTTTCTTTAGGCATTTCTTTTTGAGCCGGCACATTTGGTATCGCAATATCTTTTTTCCCCGATTTCGAATTAGAAATCAGCGTTGTGCTTGTTAAAAGACCTCCTAAAATAAAAAGTTTATAAAATATTTTCTTCATTTTGACCCTTTTTGTTATAGTATATTATAACCTATCGTTTTTTTGAAAAAAAATCAACTTTTTTAATGGTTGACATCTTGTTTTTTTTAAAAGCAAAAAGTAAAAGACCTTGCATTCGTTTTTTTTAGATGTTATTCTTAAAAAAAGTAAGGGGGCAATTATGATTGAACAAAGTTTTTTAATTACCGTTATGGGCATGGGCAGTGTTTTTTTCTTTTTATTTTTGCTTGTGTGTTTTATGAATTTATTAAGAGTTATTTTAACAGGTTATACCAAACAAACTTTAGATAAAGAAGCGTTGGCCGTTGTGTTGGCATTGAAAGAAAAAAAGGGGAAATAAATGGTTTCAAAAACAAGAAAACAAAAGAAAATAGATTGGTTATGTACGGCATTTCGAGATGGGTTTCAGTCCGTTTTCGGTGCGCGTGTTTTATCTAAAGATTATTTGCCGATTGTGAAAGAAGCTGTTGATGCCGGTGTGAAAAACATTGAAGCCGGTGGCGGAGCTTCTTTTCAAGCTTCGTTTTTCTATAATAATGAAAATGCCTTTGATGTGATGGATTCGTTTCGAAAAATTGCGGGAAAAAACGTTAATCTTCAAACATTGGCGCGAGGGGTGAATGTTGTTGCGCTTGATTCTCAAAGTTCCGATATGATTGATTTACATGCTAAAATGTTTAAAAAACATGGTATGACAACTATCCGAAATTTTGATGCGCTCAATGATCCGGAAAATTTGATTTACAGTGCAAAAGCTATTCATAAAGCCGGATTAAAGCATCAGCTTTGTGTTGCCATGATGAGTTTGCCGCCTCATTGTAAGGGTGCTCATACACCGGAGTTTTATGAGGCCAGATTAAAAGCGTTTATTAAAAGCAAAATGCCTTTTGATTCGGTTTGTTTTAAAGATGCCTCAGGAACGGCAACACCAAAAGTTGTTTATGAAACAATTAAGCGGGCGCGTAAAATTTTAGGGGATGATATCTTGATTCAATATCATTCACATGAAACGGCAGGCACTGGGTTGGCTTGTTATTTGGCTGCGATTGAGGGTGGGGCTCATCGGGTGGATTTATCCATGGCTCCTGTTTCAGGGGGAACGTGTCAACCTGATGTGGCAACTTTATGGCATGCTTTGCGCGGATCTGATTATGAATTAGATTGCGATATTGATGCCTTGATGAAAGTGGAAGATCATTTTAAAGAAGCGTTAAATGATTATTTTATTCCACCTGAAGCGTTGCATACGGAACCGATGATTCCTTGGTCTCCTATGCCGTGAGGAGCGTTAACTGCCAATACACAAATGCTTCGTGATAATAATTTGATGGATAAATATTCAGAAATGATTAAGGCGATGGAAGAAGTTGTTTTAAAAGGCGGATTTGGAACTTCTGTTACTCCTGTTTCTCAATTTTATTTCCAACAAGCGTTTAATAATGTGATGTTCGGTCCATGGCAAAAAATTGCCGAAGGATATGGTAAAATGGTGTTGGGTTATTTTGGGAAAACGCCGGTGGCGCCGGATAAAAAAGTTGTTCAAATTGCGTCTGAACAATTAGGATTAGAGCCGACAAAAGAAAGCGTTTTATCCATTAATGATAAAAATCCAAAGAAGAGCAGGGCTCATTATGAAGGAATTTTAAAAGAGCATAATTTAGAAGTAACAGATGAAAATGTTTTCATTACGGCTGCTTGCGGTGCCAAAGGTATTGCCTTTTTAGAAGGAAAAGGCAAAGTTGGTGTCAGATATAAAGAAACGAAAAAAGATAAAAGCAAAGAAACCAATTCCTATCAAGTGTCGATTAATGGTGAAAAATATGAAGTTAAGCTTAATGGGGAAAAAGCATTTGTCAATGGAAAGGAATATCAAATTTCTGATTTTTCTGCGCTTGAAGAAAATTTAAAATCCACCGGAGAAGATGTTAGTAATCCTGCCGGAAATGGTGTTGTTGTTAAAGCAAAAATGCCGGGGACAGTTACCTCAATTTTGGCTCCTTTGGGAAAAGAAGTTAAAAAAGGGGAAAATGTTCTTTGTGTGGAAGTGATGAAAATGGAAACATTTATTCAAGCACCGCAAAACGGAAAAATAACAGATATGTTTGTTTCAGTCGGCGCGCAGGTTGAAACCAATCAAAAATTATTTGAGGTTAAGTAAATGAAAAAATATCCTGTCTTTTTTTGGAGCGCTTGTATCCTTCTTTCGATTTTCGGATGTGTTGAGTTGGCGCTTTATAATGAAAGCGTTATGCAAATTTTAAAACAAACGGCGCTTTGGCAATTGTTTCAAGAGGCAACACCGGCAGGTATGCTTCTTCCTTTAGGAATATCCAGAATTTTAATGATAGCCATTTGTTGCTTTTTGCTTTATTTGGGTATTTGTAAAAAGTTTGAACCATTACTTTTAATCCCGATTGCAATCGGAGGGGTGCTATCAAATATTCCGGGAGCAGGTTTAACTGAGGAAGGCGGATTGCTTTATATTCTTTATCATACCGGTATTGAAAATGGTTTATTTCCGCTTTTAATTTTTATGGGCGTGGGGGCAATGATTGATTTTTCTCCTATGCTTGCCAATCCTAAAACAGCTTTTTTAGGTGGTGCGGCTCAATTTGCCATTTTCGGAACTTTTTTGGGCGCTATTTGTTTAACGGGAATTTTTCCTGATATTTCTTTGTCGATTAAACAAGCAGCATCCATTGCCATTATCGGAGGTGCAGATGGCCCGACCTCTATCTTCTTAGCGTCTAGATTGGCTCCGGAATTGTTGGGGGCTATTGCCGTGGCCGCTTATTCATATATGGCACTTGTGCCGGTGATTCAACCGCCGGTGATGCGGGCATTAACAACGAAAAACGAACGTATGATTCAAATGGGACAATTACGCCCCGTTTCCAAAAAAGAAAGAATTTTATTCCCGATTTTAGTTATTATATTGACCGGTCTTTTTGTTCCATTGGCTTTGCCTTTAATCGGTATGCTGATGTTTGGAAACTTATTAAAAGAATCAGGGGTTGCCGATCGACTTTCCAAAACTGCCTCGAATGAATTGATTAATATTGTCACAATTTTATTAGGGATTTCAGTGGGGTCAAAACTGTCAGCCGATTTATTCTTGGTTTCCAAAACATTGGTTATTTTGATTTTGGGAATGGTTGCTTTTGTGGTTGGATCGGCTAGCGGTGTTTTAATGGCAAAAGTCATGAATTTATTTTTAAAAAATAAAATTAATCCGCTTATCGGTTCTGCCGGTGTTTCTGCAATTCCGATGGCAGCCAGAGTCAGCGAAAAATTAAGTGTGGAAGAAAATCCGGATAATCATTTGTTAATGCACGCTATGGGGGCAAATGTTTCGGGGGCTTTGGGATCAGCCATTGCAGCCGGTATTTTGCTTGCTCTTTGTTGATTTATAAGTATGGAGATATTTTTTTCATAAAAGTTTTTTCATCAATATCATAAAGTGCCAGTTTCTTTTCTCTTGAAGTTTCGCCTGAAAGTAAAAGAACGGCGCTTTTTCTGATATGAAAAAATTTTGATAGAAAAACGATTAAGGCTTCGTTTGCTTTACCGTCAACCGGTGGCGTTTGAATGTTTATTTTAAGTTGTTTATCATCCCATATACCGTTAAATGCCGTTTTTTTAGCCCCCGGATGAATGCGGACGTTAATTTCAATATATTCTTGGTGAATGATAAAAAAAGGCATGGATAACTTCTTTCTTCTGGTTAACTAAAATTTTATCTGAAATTTAAAATTAAAAAAAGCGTATAAATAAGCGGAATACTTAAAAATAAAATCGATGAGTTGAATTTTGCCCTCTTTAAACCGCGAAGGCCTGCTAAAAAACAAACAACAAAGATAAAATCATTAAATATTGAGATAATACCATAAACTTCTTTATTTTGAAGGGCAAATGAGTCAAAAAATGTCCAAATATAAGAAGAAACATTTAATAAAAACAAAACAATAATTAAACTTATCTGAATTTTAAATTTCATTTTTTGCTCCTTTATTTAAGAGTATATACCTTATTTTTATCGAAAAATAAAGATGAAATAAAAAAAGAATTGTTTTTTTTGTTTCCTTTTTATATAATTTTAAAATTGAATCAAAGGGGACAAAATATATGAAAAAAATTCGTTTTTCATGGATGGAAGTTCAAGAAGCAATGATGAACTGTCTTGAACAATTAAAAAAAGAAAATATCAATGTTGAAGCTGTTGTATCTTTAGGGCGAGGCGGTTCAATTCCTTCGGGATATATTGCTTACCAATTAAAAAGGAAAATGGAATATATTAATTATTCCAGAAAAAACGGGTATGGTGGTTCAACTTTGGAACATTTTAAGCCGGGGACAAAATTTTTGCTTGTTGATGATGCAACAGAAACGGGGAGTAGTTTTGAAATGGTGAAAAATCTTTTTAAAGATTATGAATTTATCACCTGTGTTTTATTTCAATCAAGTAAATCTTCTTATGAGCCGGATATTGTTGGTATCAGGTATCCTGCCTTAACGCCTCAATTGCCTTGGGAAAATAAATGCTAGACTTTTTTCCTTTCTCCGGTTAAAATGGCATTAAAGGAGCTTAAGCCGGTTAAAGATGAAAGTTTGTTTATTTGATTGTGGTGGGGTGATTTATCCTTATTCGTTGACGCCGTTTAAAAAGTGGTTAGCAAAAAAAAGCAATCAATCCACTTATTCGTTTCAATGGAAAGAGTTGATGACGGGAGAAATCTCTTTTTCTTCTTTTGCAAAAAATGTGTGTCAGCAAACAAATATTCAATATTCATTGAAAACACAAAAAGAAATTGAGGACTCTTTATTAAAAGGAATGGGGTCTGTTTATCCGCAAACGAAAGAGTTAATGCGTTATCTTGAAAGTAAAAATATTAAAATGGGATTGCTTTCAAATGCTTTGCCGAATTTTGAAGGAACCTTGGATGGGCTTCCTTTTTCTAAAGAACTTATGTTTCCGTCTTATCAATTAGGGCTTTTAAAACCGGATAAAAGGATTTTTAGTGCTGTATTAAAAAAAATGAATCTGAATGCCAAAGATGTTTTATTTATTGATGATAAACTTGAAAATGTTAAAGCTGCTTTAGATGTCGGAATGAAAAGTTTTGTTTTTCAAAAAGAAACGGCTTTTGAGAATTTAAAAAAAATAACGGGAGAAAAAAATGTTGGATATATTGGGTGTCGGCGATGCCATTGTCGATAAAATAATTGCATTTGATGAATCAGATCCTGTGATGCAAAAAATTTTGCCGGTTAAAGGATTATTTTTTGTTGCCACAAGAGAGGAACATTCTTATTTGAGAGAAAAACCCTCATTGGCAGATTATGCGGGTGGATCGGCAGCCAATACGATCAGAAATATGGCGTTATTAGGTTCAAAAGCAGGATTTATCGGCAAAGCCGGAAAAGATAAAGAGGTGGATTTTTTTGAAAAAAGTTTAAAAGATTATCATGTTGTTTCTTACTTAATTCAAACGCCTGAAGATAAAACGGGATGCAGTGTTGTGATGGTCCATGCGGATAAAGACAGAACTCAATGTGCGCGCCCTTGTGCAGCTAATTTATTATCATCTCAAGAAGTGAGTGATGAATTGTTAAAACAGACCAAATCCATTTTAACGGAAGGGTATATGATCAACAGGCGACCGGAGTTGGTTGAAGATGTTATTTTAAGAGCAAAATTTCAAGGAACAAAAGTTTATTTAACACTCTCGGATGTTCATTGTGTTCAAAATAAGAAAGACTTAATTTTAAAATTGTTGCCTCAAATAGATGTTTTATTTGGAAATGAATATGAATTTGAAGCATTGGGCGTTCATCAAAAAGAGTTAAATCAAACGCTTTGTGTTAAAACCTGTGGCGCAAAAGGTGTTGAAATATTTAATAAAACTGAGAAATATTTCTTTGAGGCTCCTCGTTTGGAAAATATTCAAAATACCAATGGGGCAGGGGATGGATTTGCTGCTGGTTTTTTATTGGCTTATCATAAAAAAGATGACTTTAAAAATTGTGCTTCAAAGGGGCATTTTATTGCGCAAGAGGTTTTAAAAACAAATTTAAGTTATCTGCCGAAAGAATTTGTTTAAAAAGGCTTAAAAATCGGCGTTTTTTTTCTTTAAAACTATAAAAAAAGCTTTTCTTTTTTTGAAAAAAAAGGTAAAGTGATTAAGATTGTTTTTTTCAGACAAAAAGACATAATGAAAGAGTAACGAAAAGTAAAGAAAGGAATTTAAAATGGCAGGTAGCATTAATAAAGTTACATTGGTTGGCAATTTAGGACGTGATCCTGAAATCAGACATTCAACGGCGGGTCAAAAAATTGCTCACTTATCTGTAGCCACAAGTGACACATGGAAAGATAAATCCGGTGAAAGACAAGAAAGAACCGAATGGCATCGTGTTGTCATTTTTAATGCAAATTTGGCCGATTTTGCAGAACGCTTTTTGAAAAAAGGTTCAAAAGTTTATGTGGAAGGGGCTCTTCAAACAAGAAGATACACGGACCAAAGCGGTCAGGAAAGATTTACAACGGAAGTAGTTTTAGGAGCTTTCCGTGGTGAATTAGTGCTGTTGGATGCCAAAGGTGAAGGAATGGGCGGGTCTTCTTCTGTTTCATCTGATGCAAATAACTCATCCTCCGGTTGGGATGCAACGGGGCTTGGATCTTCAAACGATTCTTTTGATGATGAAATTCCGTTTTAATCAGATGAATTTTTAACAAAAAAGA
This sequence comes from Alphaproteobacteria bacterium, assembly GCA_017533325.1. Classification (GTDB taxonomy): domain Bacteria; phylum Pseudomonadota; class Alphaproteobacteria; order CAAHEQ01; family UBA3637; genus RGIG4140. The sequence goes on along the minus strand of JAFXIF010000015.1, from coordinate 10,026 downwards.
GAGAAAATATAAATGAATGAAACATCAGTAAGTTCGATGGCGTTAGATACGGTAACTGCTCCGATTGAAGACGAAATGCGCAAATCCTATTTGGATTATGCAATGAGTGTTATCGTTTCTCGTGCTCTTCCGGATGTTCGAGACGGGTTAAAGCCTGTTCACCGCCGGATTTTATTTTCAATGCATGAAAATGGGTATGATTACAATAAACCGTTCAGAAAATCTGCTCGTATTGTCGGGGATGTTATGGGTAAATATCACCCGCATGGTGATAGATCGATTTATGAAGCAATGGTTCGTATGGCGCAAACCTTTTCAATGCGTGTTCCTTTGGTCGGATCTCAAGGAAACTTCGGGTCAATGGATGGTGACAAAGCAGCTGCCATGCGTTATACGGAAGCTCGTTTGGCTCAAACGGCTCATTGTTTATTGGAAGATATTGATAAAGATACAGTTGATTTCAGACCGAACTATGACGAAACTTGCCAAGAACCGGAAGTTTTGCCGGCCAGATTCCCAAATCTTTTAGTGAATGGTTCCGGCGGTATTGCTGTTGGTATGGCTACAAACATTCCGCCACATAATCCGAGTGAAGTGATTTCAGCTGCGATTGCCATGATTGATAATCCGGAAATTACAATTGACGAATTGATGGATTATGTGCCGGCCCCTGATTTTCCGACAGGTGGTTTAATTTTGGGTCGAGGTGGTGCGCGTTCCGCTTATACAACAGGTCGCGGTTCTGTGATTATGCGCGGACGAACAAGCATTGAGGAGATCAAAAAAGATCGTATGGCCATTATTGTAACAGAGGTGCCATATCAAGTGAACAAGGCGGAAATGATTATCCGAATTGCGCAATTGGTTAAAGATAAAGTGATTGAAGGCATTTCTGATTTACGCGATGAATCCGATCGTCAAGGCGTTCGTGTTGTGATTGAGCTTAAAAAAGACGCCCATCCGGATGTTGTTTTAAATCAATTATTCAAATATACTTCATTGCAAACAAGCTTTAGTATGAATATGTTGGCCTTGAATAACGGTCGGCCGGAATTGATGAACTTAAAGCAAATTTTGGATGCCTTTATCAAGTTCCGTGAAGAAGTTGTTCGCCGTCGCACGGTTTATGAACTCAATAAAGCACGTGACAGAGCTCATGTTTTGGTTGGGTTAGCTATTGCCGTTGCAAACTTGGATAATGTCATTGAAATGATTAAGAGTGCTCCGGATCCGCAAGTTGCCAAACAACGTTTGATGGCAACAAAGTGGGATGCCGCTGATGTTGCAACACTTATTGATTTGATTGACGAACCGGACAGAAAAGTCATTGACGGTTGCTATATGCTTTCAGAAGCTCAAGCCAAAGCGATTTTGGATTTAAAACTCAACCGCTTGACCGGTTTGGAACGTGATAAAATTCATGGGGAAGTTGGCGAATTAGCTGCTTTAATTAAAGGATATTTATCAACACTTGCATCCAGAGAAAAAATTTATGCCATTATCAGAGAAGAATTAGAAATTGTAAAAGCTCAAGTTTCTTCCGAACGTTTAACAACGATTGATAATGCTGAATTTGAACAGGATATGGAAGATTTGATTCCGCGTGAAACAATGGTTGTAACCGTTTCAAATAACGGATATATCAAACGTGTTCCGCTTTCAACGTATCGCGCGCAAAATCGCGGCGGAAAAGGTCGTTCCGGTATGTCAACAAGAGAAGAAGATCAGGTCTCTCAACTTTTTGTTGCCTGCACACATAGTCCGCTTCTTTTCTTTTCAAGCAGAGGGATTGTTTATAAAATCAAAACATATCGCTTGCCGGAAGGATCTCCGCAATCACTTGGGAAGGCATTGATTAACTTGCTTCCGCTTCAACAAGGGGAAGCGATTTCAACGATTTTAACATTGCCGGAATCTCAGGAAGAATGTGGTGATCAAACAGTGATGTTTGCAACGGCTTCCGGTGGTGTGCGCCGCAACAGATTGACGGACTTCTATAATGTTCAGTCCAATGGTAAAATTGCCATGAAATTGGATGAAGGCGATAAGCTTATCGGTGTTCAAATTTGTAATGACACAGATGACGTTTTATTGGCGGCAGCCGGTGGTAAATGTGTTCGCTTCCCGGTCACAGATGTTCGTGTGTTTGAATCAAGAGCTTCAACGGGTGTTCGCGGTATGAAATTGCCGGATGGTGAAAGTGTGATTTCAATGTCAATTGTTAAACACGCAAAAGCCGATATTGAAAAACGCGATGCCTATTTGAAAGAAGCTGCTGCAAAACGAAGAGCTTTGGGTGAAATGGAAGAGGGCGAAGTGATTGAAACAGAAACAACCACAAATGCCACATTACCACCTGAAGAATTTGAAAAAATGGCATCTGAAGAAGAATTTATCTTAACAATCACGGATAAAGGCTTTGGAAAACGCACCAGTGCTTATGAATATCGGATTACTGCGCGTGGCACATCCGGTGTTACCAATATTAAAATGGATGAGCGCAGAAAAGCTGATGTTGTTGCCACAATGCCGGTGCCGGATGATGCGCACTTGATGATGGTGACAGACGGCGGTAAACTTATTCGGATGCGAATCAGTGATATTAAAATTGCCGGTCGTAGCACAATGGGTGTAATTTTGTTCCGTTTGGATAAAGATGAAAAAGTTGTGTCCGCAACCTGTATTACAGATGTTGAAGAAGAAGTGGAAGAAACAGATGAAACTCAACCAACTGATTCTTTAAATGAAATTTCTGAAACAGGTACGGTAAAAGAAGTTTCAACTGAAGAAGAAAGTGCTTCTCTTCAAGAAGAGGAAACAGAAGAGTAATTCTTTATTAAAGTAATTCTTTATTAAATAAAAAAAAGAGCTCTGATTTTTCAGGGCTTTTTTTTGCTCGATTTAAAAAATCGATATGTTATTTTAATTTTATAGATCGGAAATTTAACGGTCGTTAGATTTGCCGGCTTTTTGGCTCAAAAATGACGCATTAAAACAGGTTCTTTTTTTTTGATTTTTGACCGGTTTTTTTTTGAAACAAAAACATAAAATTTCATCTTTTTATTCATTTTTATTCAATTTTTTAATAAAAAATAATCATTTAAAATCAATAAACTAAAAGAAAATATCAAAAAATCATCAATTTTTTTTGAAAAATTTGGGACACGAAAATTTAAACCCATGGTATAATAAAAGTATGGGGGTGGAAAATATTGCTTAAAAATCAGGCATATTTTTTCACTTTAAAACAATTAACAAAAGGAAACCGATATGTAGACATTTTTTATTTCATTTTTTAAGGAGGCATCTGATGTCATATTATTCAAGAACCGCTTTGCGTGAACTTAAAAAAAGATATTTGAACATTTTAAAAAAATGCTTCCTTGCAAATTTGATGGCATTTTCTTTTATTTTATCAATTGAATCATCAGCAACCGCTAATATATTGGTCCCTTCAGAAAATTTGAATAACATTGAAAATGATTTAAGCTCTTCTGATGGAAGTAAAATTTTAAGTGATACAAAAATAGATTTAGCGGGTAAAAATTTGATTTATAAAAATCTTGATACAACAGCTAATACAGCGGTTTTTCAAGTAAGAGATGGCGCGAAACTTCATTTTCAAAATTCTGATACAACGACAAATCCCTTACTTTTATTTTCAAATAATACATTAACTCCAACATCTTATACAAATTATATGTATGGATCAACTGTAACTAATTTTTCAAGTTCTGTTTTATTTGATGTTGATGTAATGTTTAAAGATAATTTGTCGATCCATGATGGGGCTTCAGGGAATAATTTTGGTGGAGCAATTTATAACTCTGGAACAATTCAATTTAATAAAGATGCTAGTTTTATTGGAAACATGGCTAAATCAGGTCAGTATATGTCTGCTTATGGTGGAGCGATTTATAATGATAAAGACATTATATTCAATGGTTCAGCTGTTTTTAAAGGAAATACAGCATTAAGTTCTCCAAGATATAATCATCAATATTACTATGCGGGAGGCGGTGCGATTTATAATACAGATCAAATAACTTTTAATAAAGATTTTCTTTTTGCGGAAAATGTTGTTCAAACAGTATTAGATGAGAATAAATCAGGGGTGGATATTTTAAATGTTTATGATGCCACAATAAACTTTTCTCATGGAACTGAAGAAAATAGACCGCTCGTTGGATCGTTAGATGGGGGTATTGATAATAGAGGTATAATTAATAAAAATAATTCAGGAACGCTTATTTTGGGTGATAATATGTTAAATGAGGGGGATGGCTCATTTAATCAGACAGCAGGTCTTACTGTTGCCAAAAGTGATAATTTCACTCTTGCCGAACAAAATATTTTTACAGGTGGTATTTTAGAAACACACGGGTCAAACATACCATTTTCGGCTTCATTTACTGGAGCTGATGAAAATAATATGATGATTTGGAAACATTATAGTGCCGGAGGAACGACGGATTTGTCTGGTGTTAAAATGAATGAGTATTCCAAAGCTTATTTTGATGTTTATACTGATGATATTAAACAAAATTACATTAAGAATTATGTTGCAGAAAATTCAATAAATACGCTTTTTACAATGGATTCGGTTGCTGAAGAAACAAGAACGAATTATTTGGTTCACTCAGATATTGCAAAAGAAGGTGCTGAGGTTGTATTTAAAAACGGAGATGTTTCTTTTGGCGGAGGAACAATTACATATTCGGGGGTATATAATTTAGATACATCAAATACCATAACAACCGTTAATCAATTTACGGATAATATAACATTTTCGAATTTGAACGCGATGAATCTTCCTTTATCAATAGAGTATGCAGACGTTATTGATACACAATTAACAGATGTTATTTTTGATTTAAAAAGTATTATGCCGAGTAAAAATATAGTTTCGGAAAATATTGTTTCTTATCAAGCATTAATGGGGGGTGCAACATTCCTTGAGTCAAAAACATTTGAAATGGATGGTTATTATAAAGGCTTATATCTTTCAGTTGAAAAAGGCGGTCAAGAAGTTAATGTTCAAGGTAGTATTTCTTATACTGATGCGAATACACTGAAAGAATTTATAGAAACAGAAGGGAACTTGGTTTTTGATTTGAAAAAGAATGGGACTTTAATTGATGGTGTTTATGGATATCGAGATGACAATAGCTATCAATATGAAAGTTTAGCGCCTGGATTTAAAAAAATTATTGGTGCGACGGCAGATCCACGAGAGAACCTTCTTTTTGGCGCATCAATTTCTTTTGATCAAAAGAGCATGTCTCTTGAGTTAAAAAATATAGGGTTAAATACTTCTTATATAGCTGTTTTAAAAAATACGACTTCGCTTCCTCAAATGGCAAATTTTCATTTGGATAATGTTATTTTTACAAATTCTTATCAAGCATCTAGTGCGTTATCTAATATGGCAAATTTAAATCTTACAGGATCTTTCAGTGTTGTTGGAAGTCATTGGGGGTCATATAATGCTTTTGGAGGTGCGCTATTTAATGGGGGCAATATTGTTTTTGATGCTGATGTCTCTATTATTGATAACTCAATTTATTGTGATATATTTGATTTGGGAGGAGGGCTTTTTACTCATACAGGAACAACAACCTTTAAAAAAAGTTTTATTTTTAGTGATAATCAGTCTATGAGTATTGGGGCTGGTGATGATATTTATAATCGCGTTGGCACTCTTCATTTTGATTTAGAAGAAGGATCTGTTGGTACACTTGATGCTGGTATATTTAATGATGGCGGGATTATCCTTAAAAGCGGAAAAGGAACCTTAATTTTAGGCGATAATATGGATAATGGATATTTTGAAAATCCAACGTCTCAGCTTAATTTTTTCCATGATGATGATCCAGATTATGATCGACTTAATTATACATCTCAATTTAGTTTGACTGATGGTGTTATTGTGACCAATCCTCAATCTTTGAATTTTGCTAAAACCCATGAGCTTAAAGGGGGGGACCTTCGTGTTCACTCTGATAGTTTGGCTGATTTGAGGGTTACAGTTTCGGAAGGCGGTTTGTTAACATATTTGACAAATAATCCAAATGAACAAGAGGTATCTTTAACAAATGATATCATTATGAAGGGAGGAAGTTTAACTTTTGGAGCTTATACTTCAAAAATAAAGCAAGATGAAGTTGATATGGCTTCAAGAAAAATTTATGTTTATGAAAATGCCACTAATAAGAATATCAAAAATGCAAAATATGTGGATTATGACGTTACCGAAAAGCTTTTAACAACAGATACGCTTGAAAAAGCAAGGTATTCTTTGACTAAAGATGTTGCTTTACAAGATGAAGATGGAATTGATAGCATTTCTTTTAAAGATTCAGAATTGAAATTTGGTTTATCTTCATATAATGGTCATTATAAAACAGATGAAACGGTCACTTTTAATCTTTTAAATGATACAGTTGATGCTCTTAATTTTGAAAATTTAACTTCAAGCAATTCTGTTTTAAATATGGATTATGGGGACACGATTAATTCGACAACAAAATCAACTTTCAACTTGAATACATTAAATTTGGATTTGATGCAAGATGATAGTGGATATCAAGCATTATTTGGCGAGGCAACATTTGGTGAAGATGAATACATATTAACAGATTTTGCAGGGTCTAAAGTTGTTTTGCAGGCTGATAAAGGTGGGCAACATATCTATGTTTTATATCCGGATTCAGAATTAAATAACCTTGGAACAACGGTTAGGTATAAAGGTAATGCCATTTTTGATATGAAAAATTCCGGAGAAAAAATTGGTGATATCTATCATTATCAAGTTGATGCAAAAGATGAAAATCCAACCATGCCGATTACGGGTGAAATTGGAGAGGTTGCTCATTCTTTGAAGTTCATAAAAGGGGCAACAACAAATGCCGAGGAAAGTATTATTCATGTTAATGGATATTATTTGTTCCAAATGAATGAAACAAGCGGCACTTTAACGGTTCAAGATTTAACCATTGATAATGCGACTGTTGTGGGGATTTTAGGTGAAAATAACAAAGCGATTTTTGATAATGTTGTGGTTAAAAATACAAAAGGGATTGCTTTTGAGAATTCAGGTGGAACACTTTCTTTTGAAAATGAGACTGTTTTTAAAAATAATCAGTCAGCTTATTTGATTGATAACTATGTTGTTGTTTCTGCTGATGAAAATGGTAATTTAATCACCAAAGGAGACATTGTTTTTAACGGAAAGACACAATTTTTAAATAATGAGGGGGAAAATGGTTATGATCTTGTGGAAGGTGGAGTTATTTATAATGAGTCAAAGCTAACGTTTGAAGAGGATGCTATATTTAAAAATAATAAGTTAAGCACACAAGATCAAATTTATGGAGCTATTTACAATTATGGAGGACCATTGACTGATGATCAAGGAAATCCACTTTTTGATAAAAATGGGAACGTGTTAGTATCGAACGAACTTAATTTTGACGGGAATACTGTTTTTCAAGAGAATCTTTTGTCCGCCGATATGGGAATTTTTGGTGGAATTATAAAAAATGAGGGTGGAAACATAAATTTGGGAAAAGATGTTTTAGTTGATAAAAATATTGCTTCATCACAAATTGTCTCCGGATTGATTGAGAATGCTTCTTTGCTTGGTTATAATGATATTATTTACAACAGCGATGGCTCAATTTCTATGAATGGAATTATGAATTTTGATGGAAAAGCAACTTTTTCAAATAATGAATTATATGGAACCGATTCATCTTCCGGATTAATTACAAATATTGAAGGAACAATTAATTTTAAAGATACGACAGTATTTAAAAATAATTTAATTCAATCATTTAACAATGAGTGGTCTGGTAAAGTTCTTGAGAATATCGGTTATTTTTATAAAGATGCTAATAACAATATCATTCGTGTCGGAGATATAACTTTTGATAAAGAAGCTTATTTTGTTGAAAATAAAGTCAAGACCATGGCACCGGGAGTTTCAGGAGCTTTATATAATGAGGGGAATATTGTCTTTAAAGATAATGCTTATTTCGTTTCAAATGAAGTTGAAAGTAATGCATTTTCTGTCGCGGGTGCGGTTTATAATTTCGGATACACGGAATTCGATTCTGTAGGAACTTCCGTTATTATTGGGGACCTTATTTTTGAAAAAGATGTTCTTTTCCAAGGTAATAAAGCTTCAACACCATTTGTGGTGGGAACATCTGCTGTTGGTGGAGCTATGATAAATAGTGTTGTTGATACCACATTTAAAGGAAATGCCGTATTTAAACAAAATAGCGTTTATGGCGATATGGTAAATGGTGGCGCTCTTGTAAATACGACTGCGGATGTTGTAAATATGTCGTCTCCGCCTAAATTGGATAATATGGGAAATATTATTTTCGCAAAAATTACTTTTGAAAAAGATACCTTGTTTGAAAATAATGAAGCTATTGGGTTAACACTCGGTGCAGGTGGCGCTTTAATGAGTCTTTCAGCTATACAGAATTTGAAAAAAATGTGTTATTTAAAAATAATAAAGCAGTTGGCAAAGATGGCGGAGCTTTGGGTGGTGCGGCTTTCTTAACAGGCGAACAATATTTAATGGCAACGCTGAATTTATCAATAATGAAGCAAAAGCTAATTATATCGCACACGGGGGAGCGTTGGCGGTTGATTCATTATCAATGACCGGAGTTGAACCAAATGTTGTGACTTTTAATGATGGATTCACTTTTGCGGCGAATAAAACGATTCTTGCTGATATTGAAACCCCGAATGATATTGATTTAAGCACTTTTTCTCAATTAACTGGTTCAGCCGGTGATGTTGAGATGTATTTAGCTGGTGGAAAAGGAACAGTCGGATCGTTTGAAGGAGGAATTAGCGGAAGTATTGATGAAAATAATCCATCAAGAAAACCAATGATTATAAAATCTGGAGAAGGAACGGTTATTTTGGGTGATAATTCTGTTAATGATAATTATCAAGGCTATTATTTGCAAACCGATGGGACCATGATTTCAAGCTCAGATGTATTCTTTAATGGTATGGATTCTAATGCTGTTTTAGGTGGGGAACTCAAAACGCATGGGGGCGATATAAATCATTCTGTGATTGTTGGGGCTTTCCCTGGTGACAATGGTGAGATTGTATCAGTTGGTTCAGCTGTGCATTACACGAATAAAGAAGAGATGGAAGTGAATAAGACGACAATAGGTGGTATTCAATTTATGATTGAAGGACTGGGTGCAACTATTGGTTTTGGTTCTTATACAAAAGCCGAAAAAGATGCTGAAATTGCTCTTTTAAATGGGAAAGTTATTTCTTATACAGATGATAAGGAGACTTTAGATACTGCTGATGATAAATTGATTTATTATCTTGCAAGTGATAAACTTTTCACAACGCCGACATTGAAAGAAGGAAAGAGGACAACATTTAAAGTAACAGAAGCATTGAATAACGAATCCGGTAATATTATTGCATTTAGAAATGCAAATGTTGAGATTGATAAAGCGTTGGCAGAGCAAGGAACCGGAGCAACTTATATGTTAACCGAATCTACGCTTCAATTGCCGGAAGATTTAACTGTTACGAATAAAGTTGTTGTCGATAATATGGATTTAGGAGGGGAGGGAGAAACTGTTTCCTTTAAGGATATTGAGGTAAAACCAGGAACCAGTTTAGATATTAATAATAAACAGGTTTTGGCAGATATAATCACTTTTGGGGAGGATTCAACACTTAAAGTTACATTGAATGACTTGTCTGATTTTGGCTCCTTAAGACATGACACGGTTGAAGGTGATGAAAAGGCCCATCTTGAGCTAAAACTCACAAACGGACTTAATCAGGAAGAAGGCGTCTATCAAGTCTTTAATAAGGATAATGACTTGAAATTGAAAGAAAATAAATTGGTTAAAATCATTGATCAAAATGACGGGTCCTATTTGATTGGAAAAAAAGAGTCGAAAGATCTTGAAAAAGACTTGGGATTAACTCCGGCTGAAGCAGAAGTTTTAGAGGCTCTTTTAG
>JAFXIF010000014.1 GCA_017533325.1 Alphaproteobacteria bacterium | reverse complement strand
TGCAACCTTAAAAGATATATGCTAAAAAACTTTTAAAAAAAAGGATATCATAATATGAAAAAAAATGAACAGCTGCATCAATCCATGGATTATGTTTTCAGAGGTGGTGTTGCAACCTCTGCAATGGATTCTTTGGCTGTCGGCTCAACGCTTACGGCTTATGCGCTTCTTTTAGGTGCCGGACCTGTTGCCATTGGGATTTTAGGAGCTGTTCCCTTTATCGGAAATATGATTCACTTGCTTTCCTCTTATTTAATTGAAAAAGGAATCTCGGCAAAAAAAATTGCCCTTTGGTCTTCCTTTTTGGCGCGCCCTTTTTATCTTATTGCGGCGGCTCTTTGCTTTTTTCAAGGAGCCTCTTGGGCAGTTCCCGTTTTAATTATTTCTCTTCTTTTTTCTTATCTTATCGGGTCTGTTTGTGGTGGCGTTTGGATGCCATGGATGAAAGAATTAATCCCTGCCCGCATGATGGGGCGTTTTTTCTCACACCGATTTAAATGGATGATGATTGCAAAAATCATTTGTTTTATTTTTGCATTTATACTCCTTAAAATTGCCACTCCTTATCAAAACGGCGAACTTTACTCTTATGCCTTTTTAATCTTTTTAGCTTTTTTGATTTCGATTTATGGAGCCTGCACTTTCTTTTATGTTGAAGATAAGAAAATCCCAACAAAAGAGGATATGCCGTTTGTTAAAAAAGTGGCGCATACATTTCAAAACAAACCATTTTCAAAACTTCTCACAGCTCTAAGCGTTTTAAACTTCGCAACAAACTTTTTAACGCCGTTTTTAACCGTTTTTATGCTCAAAAATTTAAATGTTCCCATGTCAACCATCATTGTCTTAACATTGTTGCAATGGCTTGTTTACACGTTTGTTGTTAAAAAATGGGGAAAAATGAGCGACAGGAAGGGACCGGAAAAAATCTTAATTGCCTCGATTCCGATTTTTGTTTTATGCGCTCTTATTTTTATGGGATTGAATATTTTTTCCCTTACCGGCATTATGCTAAACGCTGTTTTGGTTTTGGTGAATATCCTTCTTGGCGTTTCAACGGCTGCTTTAGCTCTTGGCATCAATAACACAAGCCTTCTTTATATGCCAAAAAATATGTCATCTGTTTATTTATCCGTCAACTCAGTGTTTAAATCTTTTGCAGGTGCTCTCGGATCAATCATGGCCGGCTATGCCCTTATTGCTTTTGAAAAAACAGCTCAACTCTTTGAAATAGCAAATAAAACTTTGTTTACTTGGAATTTGTTTTATGTCACCACAATTATTCTTTGCATACTTTCTATTTATTTATTAAAAAAAGTCAAAAAATGCGCTTAACCTAAAAGGAGATTATCGTGTATCAAAATAAATCTATCTGTGCAATCATTACGGCACGCGCCGGATCAAAAGGAATTAAAGACAAAAATCTTTATCCGGTGAATGGAAAACCGCTTATCAATTATACCATTGATGCTGCTAAACAATCAAAATATCTTGATGCCATCTATTGCACAACAGACGGAGCAAACATAAAAGAAGACTGTTTAAACGAAGGAATCAATGTGATTGACAGACCGCCTGAATTAGCTCTTGACACATCAAAATCCATTGATTGCATTATCCATGCGATTGAAGAATTAAAAAAACAAGGAAAGCACTTTGATTACATTCTCCATCTTCAGCCAACATCTCCATTAAGACAATCCTTTCATATCGACGGGATTATCAAAGAATGTATTGATAAGGGTTTAGGGCAAATGCTTTCAGTTCATCAAGTGAAATATAACCCGATTTTAGTTCGCTGGCAAAAAGAGGAAACTCTTACCAATGTTTTAACGCAACAATCAACCGTTCGCAGGCAAGATATGCCTAAAGCCGTTTATGTTAATGGAATGCTTTATTTAAGCAAAACCGAACTTTTATCATTGGACACAAGTTTAAACGATATCCCTTACGGCTTTGAAGTTGACTCAAAATACACCCTTGATATCAACGATATGATTGACATTCAACTGGCAGAAGCACAACTAAAAGAATTATAAAATCTTTTGACATTCTTTATTTTTTATATTTAAATTAAAAAAGTTATTTTTATAACGAAAGGACATAAATATGAAAAAATGGATTCTTTCCCTTATTGCGGGATTATTTATAACTTCAAATGTAGGAGCTCAAACAATGGATAAAGAAAACACTCTTTACTTAGACACAGAAAATGGCCGCGTTACGATTGAATTATATCCGGACGTCGCCCCCAACCATGTTGCCAGAATTAAAGAATTGACCAGAGAAGGATTTTATAACGGTGTGAAATTCCACCGCGTTATCCCCGGCTTTATGGCTCAAACAGGTGATCCAACCGGCACCGGCATGGGTGGTTCTGGAAAAAAACTTAAAGCTGAATTTAACTCAAAACATCATGCAAGAGGAACGGTTTCAATGGCAAGAGCGATGGATCCAAACTCTGCTGACAGTCAATTTTTCATTTGCTTTGATGATGCCGGTTTCTTAGATGGTCAATACACCGTTTTTGGTCAAGTTACATCCGGTATGGAATATGTTGATATGATTAAAGCCGGCACAAGCGCTAACAACGGTGCTGTTTCAAATCCGGATATTATCGTTAAAATGCAAGTTGCTGCTGACGAAAAATAATATCCGTTTCATTCAAAAAAAAAGTGGTTCAAAGCGAACCACTTTTTTTTATTTTTTAATATAAAATGACGAATGGCCCAAAAATTCTTTTAATAAACTCGGATAAAATGAAAGCGACGCTTCAACTTCCTCAAGAATCTGTTTTATTTTTTGAATCGATAATCCGGATATTTTTGCCGCTTCAATCAAATCTTCATTTAAAATTTTTCTTCCCTTTCCGTTGACCATGGCCGTTTGTTCGCCATTAATCCCATTAGACGGCGTGATATCAAAAGCGGGCGTCATTTTCCAATCATAATTTTTTGTCATCATATAAGCAAAGTTTTTTGTATGGTCATCTCTGTTCCCGGATTTCACATTAAAAATCATCAAACGAACCATTTTTTCAACTTCTCTTGTGTCATGAGTTAAATGACTTGTTAATCGAATTAAATTTTCATAATCCAATGTTGGAATGCGATGAGAAGCATGCAATAACCCGCAAGCACTATGAATATGAATCTTATTTTTTCCCACCCTGTCAAACCGCTTTGTGGCAAAATGTCCCGCTGAATTTTTTGACGGGAATAAATAGGTATCCGGCATTTCAACGCCGGCCTTTTTGGCCATCAGTGAATAAATATACTCTAACGCGCCCAAGTTTCTTTCATCTGTATCAGATGAAAACTTAATAATCCAAGAGGAAAATCCTTTTTCATAGTCTCGACCGCTTCGAATGGTTTTAAAATCATCGGAAACTTTTGCCGTTATTTTTGGTCTTGCCCCCGCTGTTGACCCATTAAGAGATCTTAAATGATCCAATAAATCAGAGCTGGCACCTTCCAAAATTTGATGCGCTCCCAAAGAAAGCTCATCCAACTCAATTTCCGGCAATATCGGTTCATCCGGTGTTTCTTTTGGTTCATACTCCAAAGCCCCTAAACTTTCTTTTCCCACAATTGAAAGCCGGTGAAGAGGGGTGATATCATAATAAGAAAGCCCTTGTTTTTGAAGGTATCTATCCAATAATAAACACCCCCACCCATCCGGTAATGAATCATTAAAAAGACCGAATAAACCGTCAAATGTTTGCTTTTTATCATAAAAAACACCGGTTTTTAAAGGCAACATAAAAGGCGATAAGTTAATCCCCGTTTTAATAAAAGAAGGCGCATATTCAAATAAAATTTTGTCTTTTCCTTCTAAAATACCAACAAATTGCCTTTTTTGATATGCATTTAAATAAACATGAAGACGCATATTCCCCCCGCTTTTTTTATTTTAATTTTCCTCTTTGGCGCGCTTTATTTGTTTGTTTTTCATGAAACAAGCTGACAGGAGCCTTATTTGTTTGAAACAACTCATCAAAATCTTCAAGCGCATTGACTGCATGCGCCAATTTCAATAAAGATTCAAGTGAAATTTGTCCGGTTGATTCAAATCGCTTTAAAGACCCTAAACTCACGCCGGAACGAAGAGCAATTCCTTCTTGTGTTAAATTAAGAGCCAACCTCTTTGTTTTGACTCTTAAGGCCACATCTTTCATCACTTCAACCGGTGTTTTTAAAAAAATTGTCATTATATTATCCCTTAACATCTAAATATAGCTTTTATGTATAATATATTATCCGTTATTTATTGTCAAGAAAGAAAAAGGCATAAAAAAACCGATCTTATTGATCGATTTTTTCTTCATTTTGTGTTTTAAAACGCTGGGTATCGGGAGAATTAAAAAACTCATTAAAATCTTTTCGTTTTTCAATCCAAAAAGAAGAATTTTCTTGCGCATCGATAAATTCTTTAAACTTTAACAAATCAGGATAAAATTTATATTTTCTTTCTTGAGAAAGAGACCGCCATTTACCTCTAATTCCATTAATATACCACGAAGAAATTTGATTTGCTTTTTCTTCATGTTGTGGATATTTATGCGTTCTTTCCCAAATATACTGACATATTCTGACATAGGAATCAAAATGCTTTCCTTTATCGGAGGTAATCGCTCCACCATGTGCTCTTTTATAGTAAAGCATTTTTGGGAATGGAGAAATGCGAGCGCCGGCAAAAATATGATGAAAAAAGAACACATCGTCTTCAAATAATGTTTTCGCCGGAAATTCAATTTTGTTTTCAAGCGTGAATTCGCGTCTGTAAATTTGCTTACCACTTGTTACCGGATAACTTTTTAAATCTCTAACAGATAAATCATCAATCGTTAAAATATTATCCACATTATTTTCAAGTTTCCATGGCAACAAATCATATCCGCCCATCCCTAAAAACATACCATGTTCATTAACACTACTGGTATAAAAAGAAACAATATCAGGAGATGTTTCTTTTGTTTTATCATATAAACCTTGAAGCGCTTGTTTATCAATCCAATCATCTGCATCCACAAACCAAAAATATTTTCCTTTAGCAATTTTCATTGCTTTATTTCTTGATAAAGAAAGGCCTTGATTTTCATGTTCAATAATTGTGATTTTCGGATGATTTTCATATTGCTTTAAAATAAAAGATGTTTTATCTGTTGACCCATCATTTACAACAATCAATTCAAAATTATCATAACTTGATTTTAAAATAGACTCAATTGTTTGAGGCAAATAATGCCCATAATTATAAGAAGAAACAATGATTGAAAAATAAGGTTTATTATGACTTAAACAAACATATCCGCCAATAAGAGCTCCTATCAACACCAAACAAGAACTTATTGCCACAATTATTTTCTTTTTCAAAACCATTTTTCCTCCCTAAAAATATTATTATTTTTTAAAAGTAACAAAATTAAAAATAATTTGCAATCAAAAAGAGCGCTTAAAAAAAGCGCTCTTTTTTTTAGTTTATAAGAATTAATCTTCGTATTCAATACTCGGATATCTGGCTTCAAGTTTAAAGTCTTTAATCGCCTCTTTAAGGGATTTAACTTCTTGAGCTTGAGAACCTAAACGACGAATGGTAACGGATTCTTCTTCAGCTTCCTTTTTACCGACAACTAAAATCACAGGTATTTTTTTCAAAGAATGTTCTCTGATTTTATAGCCGACTTTTTCACTTCTTAAATCCGTTTCAGCTTTGACACCTGCAACATTCAATTTATGAGCAACTTTTTTAGCATACTCATCTTGATCATTGGTGACCGGCATAACCATCACTTGAACCGGAGCCAACCAAAACGGCAAATGTCCACCGGAAATTTCAAGGAAAACACCCGCAAATCTTTCCAATGAACCAAACAAGGCTCTATGCAACATAATCGGACGATGTTTTTCCCCATCTTCGCCGATATATGAAACATCAAAACGTTCCGGCAAATTCAAATCGGCTTGCAATGTTCCTAATTGCCATTCTCTTCCCAAAGCATCTTTCATCTTGAAGTCGAGTTTCGGACCATAGAAAGCCCCATCACCAGGGTTAATCGTATATGTATATCCCATATCCGTTAAAGCTTCGGCCAATGAATTTTCAAGCATATCCCAAATTTCATCTGAACCAATTCTTTCTTCCGGTCTTGTTGATAGTTTAATGGACATATCCGTCAATCCAAAGTCTGCATAAATACTGAGCATCAATTTAACAACATTTTGAAGCTCTTCTTTTAATTGTTCCGGTGTGCAAAAGATATGCGCATCATCTTGCGTAAAGGCACGAACACGCATTAACCCATGAATAGCACCGGAAGCTTCATTGCGATGAACACGCCCAAATTCGCCGATATATTGGGGCAAATCACGATAGCTTGTTATCCCTTGTTTAAAGATGAGAACACCGCCAGGACAATTCATCGGTTTTAAGGCAAAAGCTTTTCCTTCAATTTCAGTGGTATACATATTTTCTTGATACCAATCCCAGTGACCGGACGTTTCCCATAAAACCCGGTTCATTAATTGCGGTGTGTTCACTTCCACATACCCGACAGCTTTTTGGCGTTTTCTCATATAATCAATTAAAGTTTGGAAGAATGTCCACCCTCTCGGATGCCAAAAAACATCTCCCGGAGCATATTCTTCAAAATGGAATAAATCCATTTCTTTTCCAAGTTTACGGTGATCTCTTTTTTCAGCCTCTTCTAATAACATAAAATAATGTTTTAAGTCTTTTTCATTGAAAAATGCCGTTCCGTAAATTCGTTGCAATGATTCTCTTGAAGCATCTCCACGCCAATATGAGGCAGAAACTTTTGTTAATTTAAATGCCGAACCAACTTTCCCCGTGCTGGACAAATGCGGTCCTCTGCATAATTCAACATAGTCATCTTGTGTATATAAAGAAACCTCTTGAATATCTTCAGGCATGTCACGCAAAATTTCAAGCTTATATTTTTCACCGCGTTGTTCAAAAACTTTTTCAGCTTCGCTCCGTGAAACAACCGTTCGCTTGATTTCATAATCCGCCTCAACAATTTTTTTCATTTCTTCTTCAATGGCTGGTAAATCAGATTCTTTAACCACAATACCAAAGAAATCATAGTAACAACCATTTTCAATGGCAGGACCGATTGTGACTTGCGCATTTTTATAAAGACGCGTTACGGCATGAGCCAACACGTGAGCCGTTGTATGACGCAAAATTTCAAGAGCTTCTTCATTTTTCGTTGTAATAATTGAAACAGATGCATTTGTTGTGATTGGTGTTGTGATATCTGTTAATTCATTATTCACCCGAACGGCAATGGCATTTTTTGCCAAGCCTTCACTGATTTGTTTTGCAATATCTAACCCTGAAACGCCAGATTCCATCATCAATTTGGAATCATCCGGTAATTTAATTTCAATCATTTTTTATCCTCATTAATATTGTTAAACAAACCCTTTGTTTCTTTTTTGCAACACCAACCAAAAAAGACATAAGGGGCTAAATTCGAATTATACGTTTTTTTATTCAAAAAGTCAAAGAAAAAGTCTTAAAAAACTCTTTTAAGACCTTTCTTTTTGATTCCAAATAACCGCCAGATGAGGATAAAACCTTCTTGATGCCGATTTTCTTGCCTTTTTGGCAGATTTTTCGGCCTTTTCTTTTCGCGTTAACGGCATTCTTGTTTTGCCTTCCCGCCGATCATTCCAAAATTTACTGATTTTCTTTCCCGTTCGACGATAAGCCGTATTTTCCTCTTTAATTTGACGCTTAATCCCCTCAATAATCATCTCATTTTTTTCTTTTGTTTCTTTATCAAAAAGATCCATATCTCTTTTAAGTTGCTCTGCAAATCTGAGCATAGCGATTTTATCTCGATTATCAACCAAGGGAGGTAAATACTCCGGAATTCTTCCTTGTTTTTCATCTTCTTGAATCTGGGCTAATTCCTCTTCAGAAAAAAACAAAGAAGCATCTTGCATGGTTAAAACTCTTTTTTTAGAAGGCAAAATTAAATATACTTTTTTATCTTCCAAAAAATCAAATTTACTGTCCCTATATATCGGATCAAGCAAATAAGCATGAATCCATTTATGCAGCCGTTTATCAATCACACAAAGGTTAGCCTCTTTATGGTCACCACCCATACTTAACGGAAAATAGTGATGAATATTATATTTATTTGGCAAAAGCCCTTGTTTTTTCGCAATACGAAGATCTCGCCCTTTTAAAATGCCGTTTAGAGCTCCACTTATAGCCATTTTTTTAACAAATTCACAGCCAAGCTCTATTCTTTCTTGCGAAGACAATGCTTTATAAGGGCGCTTTAATCTGAAGAAACAATTATTGCTTCCTTGCATCACACAATAAAATTTTCTGTCTTCCGTTTCACTTTTTGAATACATTTCAACCTCTTTTAGCGCATACGTCTGGACCGGCAATAAGCATCTCTAAATCCCATATCCGCATTGATATTTTCTTTTTTATGGTGAGTAATTAACTTTGCTTCTTGCAGGGCATGCTTTCTTAATTCAGAAAACAAGAAAAATTTCGCTCTGTCTTCTTTTTTTATAACCCGTTCAAAAGGTGGCAAAATTAAAACGGCTTCTTCATCTAATTGCATTTTATCAATAATCGGTTGATAAATTAATTGATGAAGCATTGCATGCGTTTCTTGATCAACCACACAAAGATTTTTCACACTGTTACTGCCCCCTAATTTTAACGGCACAATGTGATGAATTTGATATCCCTCAGGTAAAATCCCTCTTTTTTTTGCCACACGAACGGCTTTATTGCTAAACAATCCGTCAAAATAGCCCAAATCTGCCATTTCGCGCACAACATGAACCGGCTTATCATTTTCATAATTAAGTTGCTCATAAATAAACCTTGCTTCAGCAACATCTTCTTTTGCAATCTTTTTAAGCTTATAAACAAAAACATCCTCGGCTTTATAAAGAACACTCGGAAGCGTAAAAGTTTTATTTTCGGCACTTAAAATTTCTTTTATCATTTTCTGTCCATAAAAAAGTAAAGTTCGTTTATTTTATCATAACCTTGATAAAAACTCAACCTTTTTTTAAAAAAATAGACAACACTTAAGACTATTCTTTAATCTTCAATAAGTTAACAGAAGGAAAATCTTCCAGCGCCTTATTTAAGTGCCAAGCATTTCTTGCTAAGAAAACAGGGGCTTCATCATGGTCTGTTGCCATGGAAGCAGAATTTGCCTGAATAAATTTTTGAACATCTTGATTTTCCCCTTGCACCCAGCGGGCTGTAAAATAACTTGTCGGTTCAAAAATAACCGGCACATCAAATTCTGTTCTGATCCGGTCAGCTAAAACTTCAAACTGCAACACGCCGACAACACCCACAATCCATTCAAATCCATGAGTCGGTTTAAAAATACTGGCACCTCCCTCTTCAGCAATTTGATCAAGGGCTTTTGCCAAATGCTTGGCTTTCAATGGATCAACAGGGCGCACTTTTTTCAAAAGTTCCGGTGCAAAAGAAGGAATCCCCTTAAATTGCAACGCCTCCCCTTCCGAAAAAGAATCCCCAATGCGCATTCCGCCATGATTTGGAATACCGATAATATCCCCTGCAAACGCTTCTTCGGCTAACTCCCTGTCTTGCGCCAAAAACATAACAGGATTATGCAAAATCATTTGTTTTTGAGTTCTTGAGTGAACCAATTTCATACCCCGTTTAAAATGACCGGAACAAACCCTCATAAAGGCAATTCTATCCCTATGTTTCGGGTCCATATTTGCCTGAATTTTAAAAACAAAACCACTCACTTTTTCTTCATCCGGATTAACAAGTCTTGAACTGGCCGTTTGCGGTTTTGGAGAAGGCGCAAAAGAAACAAGCGCATCTAAAAGTTCTTTGACCCCGAAATTATTCACGGCAGAACCAAAGAAAACAGGCGTTAATGATCCCTCTAAATAACTTTCTCTATCAAAAGACGGGCATAACCCCCTTGCCATTTCAATCTCTTCTCTTAAATTCTCAGCCGTTTCTTTTGTTAAAAGTAAATCCATTTTTTCATCATTTACGCCTTGAATTTCAACTTCTTCAACCGGCAAAGACGATTTATTCGCTCCTTTTTCAAACAAACGCAATTTATCATTCAATAAATCATAACATCCCTTAAAATCACGCCCCATTCCAATCGGCCAAGAAGCCGGAGAAACATCAAGAGCTAACGTTTGTTCAATTTCTTCCAAAAGCTTAAACGGTTCCAAACCGTCACGGTCTAATTTATTAATAAACGTTACAATCGGAATATCACGAAGCCTGCAAACTTCAAATAATTTTTTTGTCTGTGTTTCAATACCTTTAGCGCTATCAATAACCATTACGGCCGAATCAACCGCTGTTAAAACCCGATAGGTGTCTTCCGAAAAGTCTTCATGCCCCGGCGTATCCAATAAATTAAAAGAGCAACCGCCATATTCAAAACTCATCACTGAAGAAGCAACGGAAATCCCTCTTTCTTGCTCCACTTTCATCCAGTCCGAATGCGCTCTTCTGTTTTCCCCTCTTGCTTTGACGGCACCGGCTTGATTGATAGCACCCCCAAAAAGCAACAATTTTTCAGTTAAAGTTGTTTTACCCGCATCCGGGTGAGAAATAATGGCAAATGTGCGTCTTTTTTTCGTTATATCCGTTAAATTATTAGGCATAGGTCCTCTAAAATTCAAATTTATAAATTTAAAAAGTTTTGAAAGTATACAAAAAAAAACTTTATTTTTCAAGCAAATTAAAAATTTTCATAAAAAAAAG
>JAFXIF010000013.1 GCA_017533325.1 Alphaproteobacteria bacterium | reverse complement strand
GCAATAAAAAATGCCTAATAACAAAAAAAATAACCGACTCTTTAATTAAAGGAATCAACAACTAACAACCAGCTGAATAAATAAATGGCCGGCAAGTGAATGGATAACCAATGAAACAAGTAAATTATTCCATACCCAAACAACTGAAATAGATAACTAAAGTGACAGACGGGACAAAGCAAAAGCATTAACGCCGACACCTTAAAAAATAGGGATTTAAACGGATATTTAAGGCTTTCATAAGCAATAAAAGGAATGGCTAATAACAAAAAAAATAACCGACTCTCTAATTGAAGGAATTCCAAAATAACAGGCGGTCGGCAAATAACTGCCTGAATAACCAAATATCCGACTAACTCAACAAATAAGCATTAGATAAAGAGAGAAATCTATACCTAATTGAAGAAATTCCAAAATAACAGGCGGTCGGCAAATAACTGCCTGAATAACCAAATGTCCGACTAACTCAACAAATAAGCCGTTAGATAAAGAGAGAAATCTATACCTAACTGCAAGCCAAACGAATTAAATAGGCTGTTAACAAAGCCCTCTCTTAAATGATTAAGTAACTCATAAAATATGGATGCAACCAGATAAAAAAAAGGGGTATATAAAACACCCCTTTTCTAATCTTATTTGCTATCCATTTGTTTTAAACACCTTCTTGCCATTTTAAGAGCATTTTTAAAATCACTTGCCACTGACAATGTTTTCCAATTAACTCTTTCTTGCAACAACACGTGGTGCAAAATACGGCGCGGTTGTTTCTTAATGTTACAAATAATGACTTTTGTTCCTTGTTTTTTAAGTTTCTTAATAAACTCAACAATCAAATTTGCTCCACTGGCATCAATAAGCGGCACCTGTCCCATTCGAAGGATTAAAACTTTTGGCGCCGTTTTAAATTGATTTAAGAACAAGGAAACTTCATCCACGCCCCCAAAGAAAAGCGGACCGGAAACACGTAAAGCCATTACCCCTTTATCAACCAATGATTCGGCAATATTTTCACCACCGAATTTTTCTTTAGACAATTTATCTTCATTTTCAATGGCGATTTGGTGACTCATACGGTGCATAAAGATAATACTTGCCATCACAAAACCAACAGAAATTGCCGTATTCAAATCAACAAACACCGTTAATAATAAGGTCACAATCAAGGTGTTTCTATCCCCTTTCGGTGCCGTTAAAAGCTTTTTAACCTTATCAATGCTGAGCATATTCCAACCGATTAAAATCATCACAACGGATAAACAAGCCAATGGAATATATCCGGCAACACCGGCTAAAACCGCCATAAAAAGCAAAATGAAAACAGCATGCAAAATCCCCGCAACAGGAGAGTAAGCATTTGCTTTAAAGTTCGTTGCCGTTCTTACAATAGCACCGGTTGCCGGCAAACCACCAAAAAAGGCTGTTGCAATATTTGCCGTTCCTTGAGCAATCAACTCAACATTCGGGTTATGGTTATCCCCACTCATACTATCCACAACTTTGGCACTTAAAAGCGATTCAATCCCGGCCAAAAAGGCGATTGTGAACGCACTTGGTAATAAGAGCATCATGCTGTTTAATGTGATAGACGGCATTTCAGGCATTGGCAAAAAGTGTGGCACTTCACCAAAACGAGACCCGATTGTATCAACATTTAACCCTAAAATAACGGCAACAATCGTTGAAAGCACAACGCTTAACAAATAAAACGGCGACCGCGGATATTTCTTTTTAAGCACAATAATTGTCATGAAGGCAAGAATGCTGACCAAAACCGTGCTGAAATTCATTGTCCCTAAATGAGAAAAATATGATTCCCATTTATCAACAAAAGCAGAAGGGACTTCTTTAATCTCAAGCCCGAATAAATCCTTAATCTGAGTTGAAATCAAAATTAAACCGATCCCCGCCGTAAAACCGGTGACAACCGGATACGGAATATATTTAATATAAGTTCCAAATCTTAAAGCACCGGCAATAATTAAAATAATCCCGGCCAAAATCATCGTCAACAACAAACCGGTATACCCATGTTGCGCAACAACCCCTAAAATGATGATAATAAAAGCGCCTGTCGGACCGCCGATTTGATATCTGGATCCACCTAAAAGAGAAACAAAAAATCCGGCAATAACCGCCGTGTAAAGCCCTTTAGCAGGATCAACACCCGATGCAATCGCAAAAGCCATGGCAAGCGGAATGGAAACAACAGCGACTGTCAAGGCGGCAATCGCATCGCGTTTAAAATCATTGACCGTATATCTTTTTTTAACGACTTCAAACAATTTTGGAACAAAATGTTTTGTAATCGCTTTTTTTATTTTCTTTAAACTTTTTTCAAACATATTTAAGCTCCATTTTCTTCAATAAAAATATATAAAACACCCCACCACACTTATTAAAAAAATGCGTTTAAAGGTATCTTAAGTTTTTGATTTTTGGGTAACTTACTCCTAAAAAAAGCATCTGTCAACATAAAAAAAGAACTTGTTAAAAAAAAATATTACCTCTATAATCTTTAAGATAAAACAAGGAAATATTTAAATGAAAAAACATCAAATTGAATGCGAAGAAAAATTTTTTTGCACACATTCTAGCGAACTTATTTCTTTTATTTTAAATGACTTAAATTTCAAACTTAAAGAAAAACTTGAAGAACAAGATATTTATTTAAAAGATAAAAATAACAAATACATTCAAAAAAATGCCTGCCTTCGAGTAAGAAAGACAAACAACGCTTATTTAGAATTAACAAGAAAATCCGCATTCAATCATAATTATCAGCTTAAAAAAGAAAAAAACATCCCCTTCCCCATTCAAAAAGAAGAACGATTATTTTCATTACTAAACCAAATCGGGATATCAAAATATTGCATTGTTCATAAACAAAGAACCATTTATTCAAAAACAAATGGAAATTTAACCTTTAACGTTGTTTTAGATGTTATCAACCAAGAAACTCAATTTCTTGAACTTGAAATCGTTTCTTTTGTCGTTGATGACAAATTAGAAGAGAAACTCCAAGAATTTATTGCTTTTTTTAGTGATTTTGACTTAAAAAAAGCAAATATAAATTATAGAGATTTCATAATAAATCAAATAAAATCATAACATTATAAAAAAATATTTTTTTCTCATTGACAAGAAAATAAAATTGAGATAAATTCTTATTAGTAATTATTATCAATAAGGTAAATAAAATGAGTAGGAATACAAAGCAAAAAACAATTGTTCTTGAGGCTTTACATAAACTGAACCACCCGACGGCTTTAGAGGTTTATGAATACTCAAAACAAGTTTGTCCTCAAATCAGCCTTGGAACGGTTTATCGGATTTTGGGGAATTTTGCTTTGGATGAAAAAATTTTGCACATTAAAATTGCAAATAATCCAGACCATTATGATTATCAAACACATGGGCATTATCATTTTTCTTGCAAAAAGTGTTTAAATGTTTATGATATAGATATTCCTTATATGGAAAATTTAAATAAACCACATAAAGAATGTTTTATTGAGGATCACAGTATTTTATTTAACGGTCTTTGCGCCGATTGTTATCAAAAGGAAGGAAAATAACATGACTGAAAATTTAAAAGGAACAAAAACAGAAGCTAACTTATGGGCCGCCTTTGCCGGTGAATCACAAGCACGTAACAAATACACATATTACGCTTCAAAAGCAAAAAAAGAAGGCTATGTTCAAATTTCTAAAATTTTTGAAGAAACAGCCAATAATGAAAAAGAACATGCAAAAATTTGGTTCAAACTCTTGCATGAAGGCGATATCCCTTCAACAGGCGAAAATTTAGCTGATGCAGCCGCCGGTGAAAACTATGAATGGACAGATATGTATGCCGGTTTTGCTCAAACAGCCAGAGAAGAAGGATTCACAAAAATTGCCGCTCTTTTTGACATGGTCGGAAAAATTGAAAAAGAACATGAAGAAAGATATCGTAAATTATTAGCCAATGTTGAAAATGGGCTTGTTTTCTCTCGTGACGGTGATGCCATTTGGCAATGTTCAAACTGCGGCCATATCGTTATCGGTAAAAAAGCACCGGAAATGTGCCCTGTTTGCTCTCATCCGAAAGCATACTTTCACATTAAAGCTGAAAATTATTAATCAGTCTCTCCCCCAAAGCCCGATTCTAAATCGGGCTTTTTTTTAATTTTTTCTTAAAGGAACAGCCCCTTTAACATCATCTTCAGCTTGCTTTAATTCCCCTTGCATCGTATTTCCCAGTTCGTCCAAAATCGTTGTTCCATATTTTTGAGCCGCCTGAATATTCGCCTCTTTTTGCATTAAAATATTTTCAGAAGTTTGATTTTGAAGTGAATTAACAAAATTAATGCTTTCTTGTTGCAAATCTTGTTTTAAAAATTCTTTTTCCCGTTTATTTTCATAAAATAAAACAAACAAATATAAAATAGCAAAAGTTCCGATTAAATAGTATAAAACTTTCATTTTTTCCCCTTTCATTTGTTATCCTTTTATCAGATAGGCGAAAAATAATATTTATCAATAACCCTCAACTAAAATCAAAAATATCATAAAAAAACGATTTAGCTTGATTTATTATCTGTTTTTTACTTATAATACATTTGAAAAACAAAAACAGGAGAAAAAAAATGAATACTTCTACAAGAGAAAATGACTCCATTGAAAAAGTCAATGACCATTTCTCAAACGCTGAAGACGGCAACTCAAGCTCAAGAGGCGTTTCTCGCATTTTAAAACCGATACTTATCACCATTTTATCAATTTCTTGCTTAGCGGGCGGTATTGTTTTACATAAAATCCATGCTGTTGAAATAAACCAAAAATCAAAGGGACATTATGGCTCATATACAGCCACAAGCTCCTTATCTCTTTTAAAAGAAAATACATCAGCGCCTTTGGATAACCCTTTAAAATCCATTACGCCGATGGCTTCGCTGAACAGTTTGTCAAACGCAAGCGAAATCAAACCAATAACAAGCGAACCGGTTCAACAAGAATCTGTGGCGCAAGAACCCGTTCAAACTGAATCAAGCGATATCATCACAGAGGAAACAACGGTTGACACTCCTATAAGTGAAACGCCCCCTGCCCCTAAATTTTTAGATGGATTTACCTTAAAAGATGCTTTAAAGTTTAAAGAAAATTTTTTAGCTGAAAATAATTGTAAAAATGATTATCAAAAACTTTTAAATGTTCCCAATAAAACAACAGAAGTTTTAGCGGTATTAAATGACTTATCCCCTTATTGTTTGAATGATCAAAAGCCGGTGCAAAACGTTTTAGAAGCCTTTAAGAAAAATAAAAAAGAAGCTTTTATTGCTTACTATAAAAAGAATAATCCGGCCTGGCTTGCTTATTTAAAATCAATCCCTGTTTCACTCATTGAAATCAGACGGATAAATCCGATTAAAAACACGCCTAAAAACATTTTATATAAGGCTCAAAATGAACTTCTTAGCCAAAATGTCGAAAATGCGGTTAATTTTGTTACCCAACTTCCATTGGAGATGCAACAAAAAATGGATGATTTTTATCGCGAAGCAGCCATTTATAATCGCTCATTACTCAGTTTAGATCAACTTATTTTATCTTTTGAAAGAAAAGGAGAATAACATGTTAAAAATTATCCTTTTTTTAATTGCCATGTTTGTGACCGGGTTTTTAATTGTTCATGAAAATTGGACGGTTACACTTCAAGGATTTGGCTATGAGGTTACTCTTTCAACCGTTTTATTAATTGTTCTTGTTTTAATTGGTATTTATTTAATTCAACTGATAAAAAAACCATTCAGTTGGTTGTTTGGGTTTAACAAAAGAAGACACACGAAACATTTTATTAAAAAAGAAAACTATTTAACCTTTGTTTTAAAAACACTTTTAGACCAAAACAATCATTCCGTTCAGCAAATTTTAAAACAAAAGAAAACTCTTCTACCAAAAAAAGACATTCGCCATCTTTTATTAGAAGCGATTTTCACACCATCAAAAGAAGTTTTTTCAAATCTTTCACACCATAAAGATACAGAACTTGCCGGTTTAAGAGGTCTTTATTTAGAAGAAAAAGAAAAAGGAAATATCAAAGAAGCTGAAAAACTTCTTTCCAGAATGATTGATAAATATCCGACCGTTAACTGGGTTGTCCAAGAAACTTATGAAATCCAAACGCTTCAAAGAGATTGGGCAAATGCTTTATTGACCCTTGAAAAACTTTTCAAAATGAAGCAAATTTCAAAGAACGATTATCTTAATCAAAAGGCATCCTTGCTTTATATGCAAAATAAATTTAAAGATGCCTATCTTTTAAACAGAACAAATCCGGCTTTTGCAATTGCTTATTCCAAAGAAAACCCATCTTATGCTAAAACCATTTTGACCACTTCTTGGAATAAAGAACCGTCTTGGGATGTTTATTTGGCTTACTATGAATTAATCAAATCTTTGCCGGCCGAAAAGCAAGTTAAAGCCATTCAAAAATTAATCTCAAAAAATAAAGAATTCAGAATTTCAATGTTAGCTTTAGCTGATATTGCCATTAAAACTGAAAATTGGAGATTGGCAAAAGAAACACTTGAAAGTTATTTGCAATCTTATCCGCTGACGAAAAATGTGGCCTCTATGATGGCAACGGTGGCAAGATGTGGATGGCATCATGAACAAGAAGCCAAAGAATGGGAAGCAAAAGGACTTGAGACAGATGATAAGTATGGATGGACTTGTCTTTCTTGCAATCAAAAAACAACAAATTGGAGTCCTTCTTGTCCCTATTGCAATAAAATAGGCCAAATCATTTATCGATAGAAAAAATAAAACCGATTAAGTTAATCGGTTTTATTTTTAAACCCACCTTTGCAGGTGGGTTTAAAATATCTTAGTTTTCTTGTGAAGATTTTATAAACTCTTCCAACCAATGAATATTATATTCCCCATCAATAAATTCCGGATGAGCAATAATTTCTTGATGTAAAGGAATTGTTGTTGAAATACCGTCAATCACAAATTCTTCCAAAGCTCTTCTTAAGCGCATTAATGTGCCGTTTCTTGTTCTTCCATGAACAATAAGCTTTGCAACCATGCTGTCATAACAAGACGGAACTTTATAGCCGGTATACATCCCCGAATCAACTCGAACAGAAAGCCCGCCGGGGGTATGCCATAACCCAATGGTTCCGGGGCATGGGATAAATGTTTTCGGATCTTCCGCATTAATTCGGCATTCAATGGCATGGCCTGAAAATTGGATATCTTCTTGCGTATACCCCAATGTCGCACCACTAGAAACACGTAATTGATCTCTCACAATATCAACACCGGTTACCATTTCGCTAATCGGATGCTCCACTTGAACTCTGGTATTCATTTCCAAGAAATAAAATTCGCCGTTTTCATATAAAAATTCAATTGTTCCGACATTAGAATAACCCAATTTCTTCATGGCAGATACCGCGATATCACCAATTTTTTTGCGTTGTTTGGCATTTAAAGCCGGCGACGGTGTTTCTTCCAAAACCTTTTGGTGGTTGCGTTGCAAAGAACAATCTCGTTCACCTAAATGCACAACATTCCCATAGTTATCGGCAATAATTTGAATTTCAATATGGCGCGGTGTTTGAAGATATTTTTCAATATAAACAACATCACTGGCAAAAGAATTACGGGCTTCGTTTTTGGCTAATGTAAAAGCATCAACCATTTCACTGGCATCATGAGCCACTTTCATCCCTTTACCACCGCCACCAGCGGCTGCTTTAACAATAACGGGATAACCGATTTTTTCACCCCATGCCAGCGCTTCTTCAACGCTTTTAACATCACCGTCAGACCCAGGGACAACCGGCAAACCGGATTCAATAGCCGCTTTTTTAGCCGTTACCTTATCCCCCATTAACCTTATCATCTCAGGTTTCGGGCCGATAAATGTCATACCGTGCGCTTCAACCATTTCGGCAAAATCAGCATTTTCAGACAAAAATCCATAGCCCGGATGAATGGCATCAGCCCCTGTCATCATGGCAGCAGAAATAATCGCCGCTTTATTTAAATAGGAATCTTTTGCCGAAGCCGGACCAATACAAACAGCCTCATCAGCTAATTTGACATGCATGGCATCCGCATCTGCCGTTGAATGAACGGCAACCGTTTTAATCCCCATTTCCCGACAGGCTCTGTGGATACGCAGTGCAATTTCACCGCGATTTGCAATTAAAACTTTTTCAAACATTCTTATTCCAAGCTAAATAACGGTTGATTAAATTCAACCGGAGATCCGTTTTCAACTAAAACTTCTTTAATAACCCCGTCTTTTGTTGATTTAATAGGGTTAAACGTTTTCATGGCTTCAACAAGACAAATCGTTTGACCAACAGAAACCTTATCCCCCGGTTTGACAAAGGCCGGTGATTGCGGATCTTTTGAAAGATAAACAATACCAACCATCGGAGATAAGATATCATTTGAAGAAACGGCAACCGGTTTATTTTCATGAACGGCCGGAACCGAAACTTCACGAACGGCAGGCACTTGAACCGGCGCAACGCATGAAATTTCCGTTGATGCGGCTTTAGGCCCGACAATTCTGATATGAACGCCATTTGCTTCATAATCAATCTCAGATAAATTATTTTCATGAAGTAATTGAGCTAATTCTTTAATTGCATCTTGTTGTTCTTTTTCCATATTTTCACCTCATTTTTTTTAACAATACCATTCTTTTACCTGATTTTAATATAAATTGCAAGAAAGAAAAAAGAAAGTTTTATGACGTATTTCACATTTAAGCTCATTTTTTTGTAGAAAAAATAAAAAAGTCTTGTTAGAATAAATCCATGTTTAAACATAAACTCAAATATTTTGAAGAACTTTTAAATGCGGAAGAGGACGCCCGTCAAATCCGCTCCTTTTCAAATGAAGTATTCGCCTCTAATAAAAAGGGGGTTGATTTTTTTGGAACGGGGGAAAATCCTTTTCATTATTTGAAAACCTTAAACCCGACACAAGACACTCAAAAAATTGAAGAAGCCTATTGTGCGCAAATCCTTTTCAATGTGAAATTCAAACGGCCCAAGGCCGGTTTTTGATTCAAACAAAAAAATTAAAAACGGGATTACTTCTTATTGCAAAAGATATTTCCCCTTCTTATGCTTTGCACTATAGCTTAACCCATCGCCTGGATTTTATGTCCAATGTCTTAAGTTGTTTTTCAGATCCGATTTATCTAACCGATAAAAACGGCGTATTGATTTATGTTAATAAAGCTTTTTTAACGCTTTTAGGGACAAGCCTTCCGAACACCGTCAGTCAACCGATTTCTTCATTTATTTTAGACGGCACGCCTCATTTTGAAGGATTTTGGCAAGGAACATTATATTTTAAGACTCCTAAAGGCATTTTACCAACCGATATTTCCCAACAACCCTTTGAAACGTGCGGTCAAACTTTCTTTTACGGGATTATACGAGAAATTAACCCTTTAAAACACCAAAATAAATATTTGTTTGACAAAGCCCCCCTACCCTTAGCCGTTATCCAAGCCGTTACCCATCAAATCAAACAAACAAATGACGCCTTTAAAAATTTTGTTAAGACGTATCAACCAGACGGCGAAATCACCAATATTTTAGAGATATTATCCGAAACATCAAAAGAAACTTTTGTTTCGAAACTCAAAAAGATGCTTCAAGGCTTATCAACAAGCGAAAAAATAGATATAACAACAGCTTCAAAGTTCGCAAGTAAAACTTTTAATTTATTTGTTACGTTTTCTTCTGCACAAAAAGATAACTTTTTAATTTATTTTGTTGATGCGACCGATCAAAAAAATCTTGAAAGGCAATTTGCTCATGGGCAAAAGATGCAAGCCATCGGCCAACTTGCCGGCGGAATCGCGCATGATTTCAATAATTTATTAACCGCAATTATCGGATTTTGCGATCTTTTACTTGAAAAACATCCTGCCTCCGATCCGACTTTTATGGATATATTGCAAATTAAAGGAAATGCCAATAAAGCAGCCGGTCTTGTCGGTCAATTACTGACTTTTTCAAAAAAACAACCCGCAAAAGTTGAATTAATTAATTTTCATGATGCCTTTATTGATATTTCTTCACTTCTTAATCGGAGTATATCACCGTTTGTTTCGCTTAAAACCAGTATGCAACGGAATTTAGGCTCTGTT
The DNA here is from genome assembly GCA_017533325.1 of Alphaproteobacteria bacterium. Lineage (GTDB taxonomy): Bacteria > Pseudomonadota > Alphaproteobacteria > CAAHEQ01 > UBA3637 > RGIG4140. The sequence continues at coordinate 21,038 of JAFXIF010000013.1, read as the reverse complement.
AAAATGGAGTCCAATCAATTAACTCAGATTTTTTTAAATTTAGCCGTTAACGCTAAAGATGCCATGAAAAATGGGGAAATTTATTAATCGCGGCAACGAAAGAAAACTTAAAAAAAGCCAAACCCTTGGGAAATGAAATGATTCAAGCCGGTGATTACATAAAAATTACCGTATCTGATAATGGCAGTGGCATTGAAGAGGAGCATCTTTCTCATATCTTTGAACCTTTTTTCACAACAAAAAGCCATTCAAATGTTTCGGGAACCGGTCTTGGTCTTTCAACGGTTTATGGAATTATTCATTCAGCGGGCGGTTATATTTCGGTTAACAGCCAAAAGGATATCGGGACAACTTTTACCATTTACTTACCAAGATATGAAGATAAAGAAGAAAAAGTAATAAAAGAAAAAACAATTCGACCGGTCTTTACCCCTCAAAAAGATTTTAAAATTTTATTGGTTGATGATGAAGATGCCGTCAGATTTGTGACCAAAAAAGCCTTAACCTCTAAAGGATTTATTGTAACTGATTGTGAAAACGGGGAAAATGCTTTAAAAATTTTGGCCCAACAAGATGATTTTGATTTATTAATCTCTGATATGGTTATGCAGGGGATGAATGGAACAACTTTGATTCAAAAAGCAAAAGAAGCTTATCCTAAATTAAAAACAATTTTGATGAGTGGTTATTCCGAAGATTTATTTGACCAACAAAACAATGAGTCTTTTTCGAATACTGAATTTTTGCAAAAACCTTTTGAAATTATAACATTACTTGACAAAGTTAGAGAAACGCTTGAAGATTAAAAAAAAATAGGAGACAATGATGAATAATGTTTTAAACACACTCACTTTAAGTGATTTTACCCACTATGCACTTATCGGTTTAGGCTTAGCACTTTTACATTTATTTTTACTGTGGCAAACAATTACCCTTCTTACAAAATCAAAGAAAAAAGGATTTGTTTTATTTCTTTCTTCAGTTTTAAGAATCTTTTTGCTTGTTTTTATTGCATTAGCCTGTTCAAAACAAAATATGGGACACTTTTTAATCATTATGTGTTCATTTTTCTTAACCCGAATATTTTTATTAAAACTTTTTCACCCCAGTTTTAAAAAGAAATTAAAAAATTCGGAAGTTATTACTCAAGAAAGAAAAAGAGACCCTTATTCTAATATGGTCAGCACAAAAAGAAGAACCGTTAAAACAATTACGCCTAAAAGACGAAGAAGAAAAACTTATTAAAAAAAGAGAGCTAGAATATTCTTTTTCACCATTTTTTTAAAAACGCCGCTCAAAACGAAGCATACCGGAATGTTCGATATATTCTTTTCTATAGGAACCGCCATATTCGAATCTTAATGATGCATTCTCATTGATATCAGCAGCAAATCCGGCTGAAATTGTTGTGCTTAACCTGTCAAGTGCTTCGCCTTTGGAATAGAATGTTCCTCCATTGGCAAGGGTATTTAATGTTGAGTGGTCATCTGTTTTGATATCATAACCGACACTCACACCAACAAGCGGTCTAATCCACCCTAAATCAGCGCCGACTTTAACACCTGCTAAAGCGGTCACATACGCTGAGGTTGTTTTTTGAGCCGTTGTGCCAAAACTATCGGTATAGCCTTCTTGATTTATGCTGATATATCTGCCTCCGATTTCCGGATTAATGATGAAATCTCCTGCTTTCATGCGATACCCTGTCATAATTTGACTGGCCAAGGAATCAACATTATAATTTGCCGTTCCGCTTGAGGAAAGAATTTGCTTTTCTTCATCATATTCAGCTCTTGAATAGGTTACAACAGCATTAACCCACCAATTATTCGGTTGATATTGAACAGAGATAAATCCTGTGTTTGAATCAACTTCTGTTCGGCGCCAATCTTCTTTGGCTATACTTTTTGTTCCAGCATAACCAACACCAAGGGTTAAGTCTTCTTTAAGTTGAGATTGAACACCTAAAATCAATCCTTTAGAGCGAATTCTGAATCCATCTCCTGCCAATGAATGAATCCGATCATAAAGCCCTTTGGTGTAAACAGAAGCTCTTGGCGAATCAACACCTCTTTCAAATATACTTGATGAGGCATTTGTTAACATTTGCGTAATCAATGTATGCATTTGACTAAATTGCGATGTTGAAACGGATTGATAAAGTTTATTATCCGTTCCGCTTAATGACTTCAATCCTTTACGCCCATATCTGAATGCAGCCGGCGTTTCTGATTGCAAACTTGCTAAAATTTCTTCTTGCATTTTTGAAAACGGCTTGTTTTCTTTATCATTTCCATCTAAAAGAGCCTCTAAAACTTCTGCTTCAGCCGGAGTTAATCCCAAGTCTTTTTCAAGATCTTTCGACTCTTTTTTTCCAATCAAATAGGACCCGTCATCTAAATCTTTAATATCAAAAACTTTATTTTCCATTAAGGATAAATTGGTGTCCATGTTAAACACCGGATAAATCCCTTCTTCTTGATTGGACCCTTGAGTTAAAATTAAGTATAGTTTTCCGTTTTCAGATCCTTGAAGTGATCCAATATCCATTTTTCCATGATCTGAAAGATTATTTAAATCAACCTTTAATAAAGCGTTTTCATTTAAACTTAAAATCTCTGTTTGAACTTTTCTGTTTTGAATATAAAGGCTGGCATCTTTTGCAACTTCAAGATTTGTAAATGAAACAGGTGTTGCCCCTTTTGAAACGGTTAAATCTTTTCCAACCACCGTTCCTGAAACTTTAACACCATCTGCGACATCAAGTTCAGTTCCTTCAAACATCAATTTATTGCCACTTAAGTTTGCCACATCACTGTTTAATTGATAGTGACCGTTCTTAAAGGTCATTGATAACCCTAAATCCTCTGCTTTAAAAGATAATCCTTTGATTTCAATCGGATTATCCCCTATTGCCAAATGTGTTAATGTTCCCATTCCACCGACAATAGCTGAGTATAAAATCTCTGATCCATGCGTTTCAAGTTCACCACCCAAAATATTATTTGTTCCCCTAAAAAATGTTTCTGATTTTGCCACAGTTTTACCCGCTGTTTGATTAAAAACACCGCTATACCCTGTATTATCCGAAGTGTCAGCTAACAAAAACAATCCTGCGCTTGATTTATCAATTGTGCCCATACCGGCTCCACCTCTGATACCGCCTCCAATATATTCTTGCGCCTCTTTGTTATCCCCTTTTAAGTAAATAACACCGCCTCCGATATAAATATCATTTAACCGCTCTGTTTCAGTAATACTTCCATCTGTTTTTGTTTTAACTTCAATTTCTTTATTCCCTTCAAAATAAAATCCGTTTGTAAAAGTGGTAAATGAATTATTGTTTTCACTAAAATAAGCTCCTCCTGTTGTAGCGCCAATTGGACCTTTAACGGTATTATTTAAAAAGGTTGCCGTGTCTTTAAAAGTAATCGTTCCGCCTTGCCATCCGATAGATACAGCACCGGCTCTTGCCGCTTCAACCCCTTCTGAAACATTATTGATAAAATAAGATTTGTCCCCAAAAGTGATAGATCCTTTAACCTCCATGGCAACGGCACCACCTACCCCCATGATAACGCCTTTTGCATAATTATTTTCAAATCTTGCTTCACCTTCAAATGTTATTTTTCCTTCACTATTATTAAAAATGGCACCACCATAACCGGTCCAATTATTGGTAATTGTTCTATTATTTTTAAAAGTCGCATTTTCCTTAAACGTTAATGTCCCCGTATTATAAACGGCCGCGCCTAAAGAAAATCCCTCATTTCCAAAAGAATAATTGTTTTCAAAAAGTGTTTCCCCGTTAAATGTCATTGTTTTAGAGTTTGAAATAGCCCCACCATACGAGTTCAAACCAGCTGATGAAGTATTATTTGTAAATGTAATTTTTGATACTTTTTCATTTTCTTTATCCGTAACTAATTTTCCAAGAATAAGCGTTCCAGAATTGGATAATACCGCGCCAAATGCTTCATTCCCTCCGATAACCATTAATTTATTTTGATCAAATGTAGCATCATCCAAAAGTTCTATACGTCCGGAATTGCTAATCATTCCATTTCCACCGGCGTTTTTCCAAACCTCATTGTTTTTAAAATTTGTTATACCGGTAAACTTAATTGTTCCACCAGTTGTATTTTCAATGGCACTTGAAGAACCGGCATAATTTATCCGGTCTTCAAGACCTGATTTATTCCCGATAAAATCGGCAGAAGTAAAATTCATTATTTTTGTATTATAAACAGCCGCCCCTTCTCCAACAAATGCATTTCCATTTGCATAGTTGTCTTTAAAAACAACATGCTCCTTAAAATTCATTGTTCCCGAATTATAAACGGTTCCTCTGGCTTGCACATTCCAAGACCCTGTTTTTGCGGTGTTATTTAAAAATACAACCTGATTGTTAAACGTCATTGTCCCTGAATTATAAACAGCCGCCCCATCAGTATAATTCCATGGAGAATCAGAATATACATTTCCATCTTTAAAAGTCAGATTTCCACCACTAAACGTTAAATTTCCGGAATTTTTTAAAATTCCACCTAACCGCTGATATGTATATGTTGTGTTTCCGTTTGCATCCACTTTTGGCACACCGATATAGGTAACCGATTCACCGTTTTCATCCACAACGATATTTGAAAAAGTTCCATCTGTTATAACATGATAAGAAGAATCTTTTAAATAACCTAAAAGCTCTGCGCCGTTTCCGCTCGTATCCGTAATCGTCACAGCTGCTGAGCCATCATTTTTTGTTGCAGTTGAAGAAGCCCATACTGGCACAGAAACCATAAAAGCCATCAAATTTGCAAGGAAGCATTTTTTTAAAATGTTCAAATATCTTTTTTTAAGTTCACGCAAAGCGGTTCTTGAATAATATGACATCGGATGCCTCCTTAAAATAAAAAAATGTCTACATATCGGTTTCCTTTTGTTAATTGTTTTAAAGTGAAAAAATATGCCTGATTTTGAAGCAATATTTTCCACCCCCATACTTTTATTATACCATGGGTTTAAATTTTCGTGTCCCAAATTTTTCAAAAAAAATTGATTATTTTTTGATATTTTCTTTTAGGGTTTTGATTTTAAAGGATTATTTTTTTATTAAAAAATTGCATAAAAAAGTGAAAAAAGATAAAAAAATATGCAATTTCCCTTAAAAATCTTGGTTAAAAAGAACCTGTTTTAAGGCGTTATTTTTTAACCAAAAAGCCGGCAAATCTAACGACCGTTAGATGTCCGACTTAAAAAGCACAAAAAATCCCATTAAATAAAATGGGGTTTTTGCTTTATATATTTATTAAATGTCAATTAGTTATTAAAAATTCTTAAAGTTTTACTTAAACGCGATAATATATATAAAAAGATATATAATAAATGGATAAATTATATAAAGGGTCTTTAAAACAGATATGTATAAGAGATTCCTAATCGATAATATAGCTAAAAAACAAGTTATATTGCGGTGAATTAATTTCCCCATATTTAAAAAAAAGGAAAAATTTTTTAGGTCAACTGCAATCAAACAAAATCCCTACATTAAAAAAGGGCACCTTAAAGTGCCCTTCTCTTAATTCAAAATTGATACTTAAATCAATCTTTCCACAGTTTCTCTTGAAACACCTGAAAGTGTTTCTTCTTTTGCAACTGTTGATAAAACAGCTTTTGCAGCTTCTTTTGTTGCCTCATCAAACTTCAAATATTTTGAAAATGAAGTAAACAATCTGGCAGCCAAATGCGGATTGATTTTATCAATTTTTAAACATTCCTTAGCAAAAAATTCATAGCCCTCTTTTGTATGGAACGACCCTAAATTACCGGAAAATGCGCCCAAAACACCACGCACTTTATTCGGATTTTTATAATCAAATTTCGGATGAGATAAAAGTTTTTTAGTCACATCTAATGTATTTTGAGCCGGATTTCTTGTTTGAACAGCAAACCATTTATTCAACACCAAGTCCTCATTTTCATACATTTGATAAAACTCAGCCAACGCTTTTTCCTTTTCGGGTAAATTATTGCATACCAAAATATTCAAAGCCCCTAACCTATCCGTTAAATTATCAGCTGTTTGAAATTGCTGATACACCAAATCCTTATAAGACGTTAAAGCCAAATATCCAAGAGCAACATTTTTAATGGCTCTCGCCGCAAAAGAAGCATTATCCGGTGTATATGGGCCTTTTAAAACATTGTCTTTGTAAACTTTCAATAACTCTTTTTCATATAATTTAGCAAAGGCATTTCTCATCAAATTACGAACCGATTTGATTTTTTCAATTGAAACAACATCCAATTTATCATATAAATCCTCTTCGCTCGGCAAAACAAGGGCTCTGGCCACAAAGGCTTTATCCAAATCTTTTTGACTTAAATATGACCCCAAAGCTTTTAAGACATTTAAATTTGGTTTTGTTGCCTCTTTTTTCACCATATCCGCCATCACATCTAAAGCATATTGATGCCCGGTTTCGTATCTGTTAAACAAATCAGAATCATATTTCATCAAATGCAACCGCTCTTCCTTGGTGTATTTGATATCCAATGAAATGGGGGATGTAAAGAAACGGTTAATTGATAAAACAGGTTTTTCTTTCAAGTCTTTAAACGTGAATGATTGTTCTTTTTTGCTCAAAATAAATGTTCCTGTTTTAATGTCTTTTCCATTTTTACCGATAAGGCCATATTGAAGCGGAATCACAAACGGTTTTTTAGCCGTTTTATGAGATTGCTTTAATGTAACGGTATAAACGCCATCTTCAAAAGAGGTTTTTACCTTCACTGTCGGGCGCCCCGGTGTTGAATACCACCGTTTAAAATCCGTTAAATCCTGACCGGAAGCATCTTCAATACATTTAACAAAATCATCAATGGTAACGGCTTGTCCATCATGACGCTTAAAATATAAATCGCATCCTTTCATAAAAGCTGAAGAACCGACTATGGCGCGTTGCATACGTATCACTTCAGCGCCTTTTTCATAAATTGTGCTCGTATAGAAATTATCAATTTCATGATAAGAATCCGGACGAACGGCATGCGCTAAAGGACCGTCATCTTCCGGAAATTGAACGGCTCTTAATGTGGTGACATCATCAATTCTGGCAACCGCTCTTGAGAATGTGTCATATCCATATTCAGAATCTCTGAAAACAGTGAACCCTTCTTTTAATGAAAGTTCAAACCAGCTTCTTAATGTGACCCTATCTCCGGAATAGTTATGAAAATATTCATGCGCAATCACATGATCGATATATTCATAAGAGGCGTCCGTTGCCGTGTCCGGCGAAGCCAAAAGCGCTGCATCATTAAAAATATTCAATGACTTATTTTCCATTGCACCGGCATTAAAATGCGGGACGGCAACAATACTGAAACGATTTAAATCATATTCCAAACCAAAAACTTTTTCATCCCAAGCCATCGCCCGTTTTAAAGCATCAAGGGCAAAAACCAAGCGATCTTGTTTCCCTTTTTCAGAATATAAATTCAATGACACTTCTTTACCGGAGCCGGTTGTATATGTATCAGATAAAGAATCTAAATCCCCTGCAACAAGCGCAAATAAATAACAAGGCTTATTGAACGGATCTTCAAAAACAACCGTATCGCCCTCGTCTTTAATCATATTCCCGTTTGAAAGCAAAACCGGATATTTTTTGCGATCGGCATGAATGGTAACAATAAATTTACTCGGAACATCCGAATGATCCGGATAATAGGTAATGGATCTGAATCCTTCCGGTTCACATTGGGTGCAAAAAATATCATTGGACACATAAAGCCCCATCAATCTTGTGTTACTTTCAGGATTGATTTCAACTTCTGTTTCTAAAACAAAATTTTTATTTTTCGGATATAAAGTCAAAGAAACATCATCCTGTTTATAGTCTGATTTTTTTAATTTTTCACCATCTATGGCAATATTTAACAATTTCATATATTGCCCATTTAAAAGCAATTCTTTTGTTGTGTCCACATCCGTAAAATTTAATTTTGCTTTTACAATCGTTTTTGTTTTATTTAAAGTAAAATCAAGTTCCGTTAAAGGCAATTTATAATGAGGTGCCTGATAATCTTTTCTATACTTTAATACCATACCTTTTCCTTTCATTTTTTACTTTTGTTTTAAAATTCTTTCATACCAATATTTGGCTTTTTGCTCGTCTTTTTGAATATGCTCACTTCCCATTTGGTAAACCAATGCTAACCCTTTTATAGCCGGCAGATATCCTTGATTCGCCGCCTTTTCATAATAAGATAAAACTTCTTGAGTCAAAACCTCTCCCATATACCCTCTTTCAAGCCAAACAGCCCAAACATATTCAGCCGGAGCAAAATTTTGATCAACGGCCATTTTCATATAAGAAAGCGCTTTTTCATTATTTTCCTTAACTTTATCCCCTGCATGATATAAAAGAGCTAATTCATATTGGGCTTGTTTTAACCCTAAATCAGCTGATTTTTTAAGATATTGCTCTGATTTTTGATAATTTTTTAATAAACTTGCCTCCTTTTTCTTATATAGCAATCCCAAATAATAAAATGAGAGTCTTTTTATTTCTCCTGTTTCTGATTTTGAAGCCAAAATATAATATTTTTCAGCCTTTTTATATTGACCATCCGCATCAGCCTTTATGGCCAATTCAAACTGGGCAGCCGGTTGAAGAAAAAAGTCTTTAAACGCCGCATAAAAAACAGCGACAACAGATAAAATAAACAATAAAAAAATAAACCTGTTTAACTGACTTCTTTTTTTCAATTTAACCCTCTTTGTGCTTTACAAAGTATCTTTTGATATGATATAAAACAAACATTGTTTAACATAAATTAAACAACAATGAATTGTTTTATCGCTATTTATCGGCATTTTAAAAGGAAAAAAAATTTTGTGCAAGGCTTTTTGTTATAAAAAATTTAATTTCAACTTTGAAACAGGCGAACTTTCTTTAGAGTATGAATTTAAAGAGCATGCTTTTGTTGAAAAAATAACCTTTCCAAATGCGCCGTTTAAGGTATCTAAAGAAAAAAAAGAAGCTTTAAATAACATTTTCTTTTTAGCTCATATTGCCTTTGGTATCAGTTATTATAAAGCTTTTTGTCCGAAAGATATTGAAATTCAAAGTGGAAGTCTTTCTCTAAAAGAAGCCCTCTTCTTTAACAAGTTTTATTTGGAAGGATTGGGCGAATTTGCTGTTCGCAACCATTTAAATTTGCAAGGAAAAATTAATTTTCCGTTTTCAAAAGAAAAAAAGAGTGCACCTTTTAATATTTCGCTAAAAAAAAGATTTTTGGTTCCTATCGGCGGCGGAAAGGATTCTTGTGTTTCATTGGAACTTCTTAAAAAAACTAAAAATGAAACAGCCGGTATTGCCATTGGACAACCTCGCCCGATTACAGAATGCATTCAAAAGGCAGATATCCCCTCTTTTTTCATTAAACGCGAAATTTCCAAAACCCTTCTTGAGCTTAATAAAAAAGATGAAGTCTATAACGGTCATGTTCCGATTACCGGCATGTTAGCTTTTATTCTTTGGGCCAGCGCCCTACTCTATGATTATCAATTTATTGCCATGAGTTGCGAAAATTCAGCAAACAGCGGAAATTTAATGCAAGGCGAACTTAAAATCAATCACCAATACAGTAAAAGTTTTGATTTTGAAAAAGATTTTAAAGAAATAACAAAATCCGTTACGCCGAATTTCTTATATTTTTCGCTTTTAAGACCTTTTTCAGAGCTCAAAATTGCCGAACTTTTTTCCAACCTTTCTTCAAAATATTTTGATGTCTTCACAAGTTGCAACAAAGCTTTTAAACTTGATGAAAACAAAAGATTGGACAGGTGGTGTGGCTCTTGTGATAAATGCCGATTTGTCTTTTTAATTTTAGCGCCGTTTATGGATAAACAAACGCTTATAAACGCCGTTGGAAGAAATCCGTTAAATGAAATTGAAAATTTAAACGGATATAAAGAACTTCTCGGCATGAGTGGTCATAAACCATTTGAATGTGTCGGCGAAATTAATGAATGCCGTCAAGCTTTTCATTTGCTTATCTCTTCAAATAAATTTAATCAAGACATCATTATCAAAGAATTAAAACACCTTGTTCCAAAAAATGAAGTTGATTCCCTCTTTATTTTAGGACAGCACCAAATTCCAAAGGAGTTATTCAATGAAATTTCAAGATTTATCGGGGAAAAAGATTGCCATTTGGGGACGTGGAAAAGAAGGAATTGCAGTTTATAACTGTTTAAAAGAGAAAACAACTCCCAAAGAAATCATTTTTATTGAAGAAGAAAATGTTAGTGATTTATATGATTGTGACATCCTTAATAAATCACCGGGGGTATCTCTTTATCGCAAAGAGATTAAGAACGCCAAAGAAAAAGGCATTTATTGCACAAGTGCCTCTAATTTATTTTTCAAGAATAAAGCTGAAAAAACAAAGGTGTTAGCCGTTACGGGAACAAAAGGGAAAAGCACCACATCAAGCCTTCTTTATCACACATTATCCATGTTGGGTCTTTCCGTCAAATTAGGCGGGAATATCGGAACGCCCCTGATTGAGTTAATTGATGAAACGCCTGATTATGTGATTGCTGAAATGTCAAGTTATCAGGCGGCTGATTTAAAAGGCGACATTGAAATTGCCATTTTAACCAATTTATATCATGAACACATTCAATGGCATTTAACGCATGAGCAATATTATTCAGATAAAATCAATTTATTAAATCAAAGCAAAATATCCGTTATTAATGGGGTGCAACCTGAAAGCTTGGCTCACACCGCTCATTTAAACAGATGTTTTTTTAATCACGAAAACTCTATTCATTTTAAAGACGGCTTTTTTTATGATAAAACAAAAAAACTTTTTCAAACTTCAACTCTTTCCTTAAAAGGCGAGCATAATTTTGAAAATGCAACTGCTGTTTTAACCGTATTAAACCTTTTAAAAATCGACCCCATGAAAGCAAAGGAAGCTTTTTCAACTTTCAAATCCCTTCCCCACCGTTTGCAAATTCTTGGGGAAAAAGACGGCGTTTTATATGTGGATGACAGCATTACACCACGCCAGAAACAAGCTTGGCTGCGGTTAAAGCTTTTGATAACAACCAATTTATCACTCTTTTTATCGGTGGCTTTGATCGTGAACAAGATTACACTGATTTAATAGGCTTTTTAAAACAAATGAAAGACAGACTTTTGCTTATTTGTTTGCCAGATACTGGGTTTAAGGCTTTTTCATTAGCTCAAAAAGAAGGGATTAGTGCTATCAATACAGACACGATTAAAAAAGGCGTCCAAATCGCAAAAGAAAAAACGCCGACAGGAGGAACCGTTATTCTTTCCCCCGGCGCGCCCAGTTATAATCAATATAAAAATTTTGAAGAACGGGGATCAGATTTCAAAAAAAACATATTTGACACATAATTTCCCTTGTAAGAATTAATGCTCTATGATAAAAGATTTTTAGTTTCATTAAAATTTAAGGATATATCATGACTAAACAAAAAAAGAAAATAACACTTTCCTCCGTTTTGACCGGAACATTTTTTTTCGCAGCCGGTTGTTTAACAACTTATTACGGCCCTTCTATTTATTCGGTTTTAAAAAACACCTTTTCGCAACCTAAAATTTCCGTTGTTATGTCAACATATAATCGTGAACAATCAATAGCCGGTGCCGTTGAATCCATTTTAAATCAAACCATGAAAGATTTTGAGCTGATTGTTGTTAATGACGGATCAACAGATAAAACCCAAGAAATATTAGAGGGATATGCCAAAAAGGATAAACGTGTTGTTATTCTTAAAAATGAAAAAAATATGGGACTTGTTGCCGGTTTAAATAAAGGATTAGCCGCTGCCAGAGGAAAATATATTGCGCGCATGGATGATGATGACAAGTCACTTCCATTCCGTCTTGAAAGACAATTACTTGCCATGGATACCTATCCGCATATTGCCATTCTTGGCGCCGGATTTGCTAAAGGTGATGAACAAAAACCAACCGGCAAACCTAAAATTATGAATCCGGATGAAGTGGAGTTAAACACATATTTTAGCAGTGGCCTAGCGCATCCAACCATTATTATCCGCAAAAAATTCTTAGATAAAAACAATATTAAATATGATGAAAAATTTTTATATGCCGAAGATTGCGGATTATACAAAAAAGTGTTTGAAAACGGCGGAAAAATCTCTATTTTAAAAGAACCGGTTCTTGTTTTCGGATATGTTAAAAAGCTTAAAAAACCAAACAATTACGGACATACACAAGCCGAATCTTTTAAACGGCTTCAAAAAGAAAAATTATCTCCTTTCTTTAATGCTCCGTATGAGATTTTAGGCGCTTTTAATGGAACGGTGAAACGGTGCATTATGCTTAAAGAAATGGTAAAAGTCAATAAAGAGAAAAAAATATTAAACCAAGATATTCTTGAAGAAAGATTTACCAATATGTGTCCTCAAAAAGGTGAAGATGCCATTTTCCTTGTCCATCCAAATTGGGAGTCTTTTATTATTTTTGATGATAAAAAAGAAAACATCAAACGAAAAGACGTTCCGACTGAAATAGCAAAAATTATTGATCACTCAGATAAATATATAACCATTAAATGGCAAAAATATCCAACCCCGGAAACATTTATAAAAAATCATAATGATGAATATATTTTCAGTGAAGAAATTATTATACATACCAAAGAGGGAAAAGTATATGAAGTTGAACATCCTCTTTGGAAAGATAACATTGTGATTAAAAAAGATAAAACTTTTTATCGTTTAGCATTACCGGAAGAAAAAGGAAAAGTTATGAATGAAACAAAAACAACCTTGACAATCAAATGGGATAATTGGCCCTCAATTGAGGTTTTTAAGAAAGATAACAAGAACCTTATTTTCCTTAAAGAAATAAAAAACAAAAAATAGCGATAAAAAAAGAGGCTTTCAAATTCGAAAGTCTCTTTTTTTTAACTAAAAACTAGCCTCTATAAGCTTTTTTGTATATGAAGACTGTGGCTGAGCAAAAACATCTTTTAAAATGCCATATTCTTGGCATTGACCGTTTTTCATAACCAAAACATAATCACTCATCGCCTCTACAAGCCTCATATCATGGGTGATAAAAAGATAAATAAATCCATGCTCTTGCTGAAGTTTATTTAAAAGCATTTTTAATTTTCCTTGCATATTTTTATCAAGGCAAGCCATTACTTCATCTAAAATCAAAATTTTCGGTTTTAAAATCAAAACTCTTGCTAAAGCCACTCTTGTTCTTTGCCCGCCCGAAATTTCATGCGGATATCTATCCATTAATAACTCGGGATTAAGACCGACCGAAATTAAAACTTCTTCAACCAATCGAATCCTTTCTGTCTTTTTCAATTTCGGATAATGAATTTTAAGCCCTTCTTGAACAATATCAAAAATTGTTAATCGTGGATTTAAAGATCCGGCAGCATCTTGCATAACCATTTGAATCATTGAGCGCATTTTAAAAAGATCTTTTCCTTGCAAAGAAAAAAAGTCTTGCTCATTAATATAAACACTTCCTTGTGAGGCCGGAACAATGCGCATAATTGCATGAATTAATGAAGATTTTCCACTCCCGCTTTCCCCAACAATTCCAAGCGTTTGACCTTGTTTAAGCGAAAAAGAAATATTTTGAACGGCTTTAAAATCCCCATACGAAACTGAAAGATTTTGAACTCTTAACAAATCTTTCCCCTCACCCTCAACAAAAACTCGCTTTCTAAACCGTCCTAAAGAAGGCATTTTCGTTGAAACAATCGCTCCTGAGCGCATAATATATACCCGATCTGCCATTTTGCGGACAATAGCTTGATCATGTGTAATAAATAAAATTGCCAACCTTAATTTTTTTTGCAATTTCTTTAGCAAAGCTAAAATTTCAGCCTGAACCGTCACATCTAATGCCGTTGTCGGTTCATCCGCGATTAGCAAATAAGGTTTTGCAGCTAAGGCCATAGCAATCATAACGCGCTGACGCTGTCCGCCTGAAAGCATATAAGGATAAGAATGATAAATTCGCTCACAATCCGTCAAATCCACAAGCCTTAATAACTTATAAACCTCTTCTTTTTGTGAGGGTAAATGATGAAGTTTTAACACTTCTTCAATTTGGGCACCCGCCAAATGTAAAGGATTCAAACTTGTCATCGGTTCTTGAAAAATCATGCTGATTTTCCTTCCCCTGATTTGTTGCAACTCCTTTTCATTTAAGGTCATTAAATTTGTTTTCTTTAAATAAATATCTCCTTGATATTTAGCGTTTCGATGTAATCTTAAAATACTTTGGGCAACAGTTGATTTACCGGATCCGCTATTCCCGAGTAAAGCCACAAATTCCCCGGGCTTAACCGCTAAATTAACGTCTTTAACCGCATCAAAAGTTTTAAATGAAACATTTAAATTTTTAATTTCCAATAAATTATGCATTTTTATTCTCCTGATGCGGGTCAAATGCATCTCTGACACCTTCCCCAATAAAAACAAGAAGTGCCAACAAAATCGTCATCACAAAAAAAGCAGTCAATCCCAACCATGGCGCCGCCAAATTTTCCTTACCCTGACGAATAAGTTCCCCTAACCCCGGCGTTCCGACCGGCAATCCAAACCCTAAGAAATCCAAGGCTGAAAGAGAAACAATCGCTGCAGAAAGCATAAAAGGAATATAGGTGATTGTTGCAACCAATGCATTTGGCAAAATATGCCTCCACATAATCACAAAATCACTCACCCCTAACGTTTTTGCACTTTTTATATAATCCAAACCTCTTGTTTTTAAAAATTCCGCACGCACAACACCTGTCAATTGTGTCCAACTAAACAATAACAATATCAACAGCAAACTTAAAAATGAAGGTGCAATTAAACTTGAAACAATAATCAAAATAAATAATTGAGGCAGTGATGACCATATTTCCAAAAAACGACCGATAATTAAATCGACTTTACCGCCAAAATATCCTTGAATTGCCCCAACAAACACCCCCATAACAGCCGATAAAAACGTTAACGATAAACCAAATAATATACTGATTCTTAAAGCATAGAGCAATCTGGCAAAAACATCCCTCCCCTGATCATCTGTTCCAAGCAAATGCGAACTGTCCGGCTTTGAGGGAAAAGGAACCAATGAAAAATAATCGACCGTATCATAAGAATATTTTATTAATGGTTTTATCACAAAAAAATTGTTTTCTTCTAAATATGTGATGGTGAACGGATCGGAAAAATCTGCCGCAGTCGGCAAATTGCCCCCCAACATTTGATCCGAAACAAATTCTGATTGAGGAAAATAAATTTTTTTCTTATCCCATAATAAAATCGGTTTATCATTTGCAATAAACGGGGCACATAATGACACTAAAAAAATCAACAAAAACAAATATAATGAAATTAAAGCTTTTTTGTTTTTGCAAAAGGCCGATCTTCTTTTTTTCTTTAACGAATTCATCACATCATCCTCTTTTCAAAATGAATTCTCGGATCAATCAAGGTATAGATAAAATCACTGATTAAATTCAATACCAATCCCAGTAATGCAAAAAGATAAAGGCTTCCAAATATAACAGGATAATCTCGATTTTGCACGGCTTCAAATCCTAACAATCCAAGTCCGTCCAAAGAAAAAATAACTTCAATTAAAACAGATCCTGTAAAAAGCATGCCAATTAATAATGACGGAAAACCGGCAATCACAATCAGCATGGCATTTCTAAAAACATGTTTATATAAAACCTGTGTTTCACTTAAACCTTTTGCTCTGGCCGTTGTTACGTATGCTTTACCAAGCTCATCCAAAAAGGCATTCCTTGTTAAAAAACAAAGACTTGCCAAACCGCCAACAGTTAAAGAAATCACCGGCAAGGTAATATGTCTTAAATAATCAACAATCTTTTCCATCAAAGAAAGTTCATTAAAATTATCGCTCACCAACCCTTTTAAATAAAACCAATTTAAATATTCACCACCGGCAAAAATAACGATTAAAAAAATTGCGAGCAAAAATGAAGGAACCGAATATCCGATTGTTAAGAAAAAACCGGACACCCAATCAAAAGCTTCATTTTTCTTCATCGCTCTTTTAATGCCGAGCGGAATAGCAATTAAATAAATCAACAAACTTGAAAAAACACCCAACGAAATGGAAACGGGCATTTTTTCCAAAATTAAAGAAATCACCGTTTTATCCTGATAAAAACTTTTCCCAAAATCAAAAAAGAAATAATTTTTCATCATTAAAAAGAAGCGTTCCCACAAGGGCTTATCAAATCCAAATCTTTTTTCAAGCTCTTCTCTTAATTCTTGTTTAAGACCTTGCGTCCCCCTATAAGAAGTTGTCTTATCCCCTCCTTGCGCTGTGCTTGAGGCCATCATAGCACCCGTTCCGGAAATTCTTGCCGTTGCATCCGGACTCATTCCCGTTTCAAGCTTTAACATCATCTGTTCAACCGGCCCACCGGGAGCTAATTGAACAAACATAAAATTAAGAACCATAATGCCAAAAAGCGTTACGGGAATCAACAAGAGCCGTTTTATAAAATAAGACTTATTCATATTAAGCATCATACAAAAAAAAATATAAAAAGCAAGTCTTTATTTTGGAAGAGAACAAACAAAAAATTTAAATTTATTATCAATCTTTAATTTAAATCATATCATTATTTTACATTCTTAATGTATCGCTTTAATAATAAATCATCATTGCGACTAAAAAAAGTTTATTATTGTTAGTTTATAAATAAGCAATCCGCTATAAAAAAACATTTCAAAATAAACAAATAACAACCATTAACTATCTGATTTTAATAAATTAATATCAAAATAAACATATAATTAAAGGAGATTTTCAAGGAGATTAACCCACAACTTCCCTCACTCTATAGAATAATTTTTCTTAAAATCGCCGTTTAATTTTAAAGCCACGCCTTACCACCCCCTCGTTTTATTTTATTGACAAAATTTCAAAATAGAAGTAAAATATATGTATTCAATTATAAAAGGAGGCTTATATTATGTCATACGTTATCGGAACCCTTTCAAAAGACGAACAAATCAAAGAAGTTGCTCATTTACATTGGATTAATTATATCACTGTTATTCTTTGTTTAGCACTTGCCATTCTTTGCATTGCCCTTTGTTTTAAATATAATCCGAATAACAATCAATTTATTTATGTTATTTTCGGAGCTCCTGCTTTTGTGTTCACGTTATCATCCCTCATCTTCTTGCTTCGAATTTTCACCACAGAAATGGTGGTTACCAATAAAAGAGTTGTTTGCAGAACAGGCGTTATCAGTGTTCATACTGAAGAACTTAAAATCGGAAGAATTGAATCTGTTGAAATTAAACAATCCATTTTAGGAAGAATATTGGGATATGGAAGCTTATGGTTTTCGGGAACAGGCACAAGCAAGGTTGTTTTCCCGAATATAACGGATCCCCGCGGAATTAAAAGTCGAATGGAAGATGTTATTTTAGATTAAATTCAATATGTTACAAAAAAGCCTTAAAGTAATCCTTTAGGGCTTTTTTTATTGTTGCATAAGGGTTAAAACTCTTCTTTTTGTTTTTTTGTTGAATTTTTTATAAAAATAAAGTAATATTAAGCTTTAACAAAGAAAAACAAAATGCAAAACTTTTCGCTTATAACTTTTATCAATCAAAAAAAGAGAGTATCTTCTGATTTTGCGCCAATTATTGCTCACGCGCTCTTAAAACCGCATTCTTTTTCAAAAAAAGGCGCGGAAAAAATTTCTTATTGGTATCAAATGTTATCTCTAAAAGAAAAACAATGTTTATATGAGATTAAAGAATTCAAAGAGGCTTTATCAAAATCTTCTTTTTTATGCGAAAAAATAAAAATTTCTTCACTTTGGGTTAATGAACTTTTTAAGCAAGTCAAATATCCCATTCCAACAAAATTAATTCATCAACTTTCAGATTCATTTTTATTTTTAAACATTAAATTACCCTCTAATGTTGAAATATCCGTCAACGCCGAAACATTTTTTAAAACATTAATTCAAGGCATCAACAATCATCCTCATTTAATTGATGAACTCAAGGACTTTTTAAAAAATGCGTCCTTGCCACTATATATTTCACCCGAAAACGGAGATTTGATAAAAGAAAAATTTTTGGGGCTTTTCTCCGGCATGGATAACACTCTTTATTTTCAAGCAGATCTGGTTTCTTATGATACATTAGACACTTTGATACATGAAATCGGCCATGCAACGGATTCGGAAAAATTTAAACCCTTATTCGAAAAAAATTCTTTATATATTTATTATGATGAAGTTCGTCAAGAAACAAAATCTTTCTTAATCGAAACAAAAGAATCGGATTCAAAGCAAGGAGATATAAATCCGTTTGAAGACTTATACTTATATATAAGAAACAAACTTAAAGCAAAATATCCGTCCTTAAATGAAGAAAAAATTGAACGCGCAACCGCCTTTTGGTTTAAAAATGAAATTATTTCTATTGCTTCTTTAAGTAAAAATCAATTAATTAATGTTCTGAATATTTGGCATTTAAACAATATCCGTCATACCGATCAAATATATCAAAAAATTGAATATTTAAAAAAGCAATACACACATCCAAGTGATATATCCCATTCTTTTAAAACAGCTGCTGAAGAATTAAAATCTCTTTTTTATCAGCATATAAAAAAGCCTTTATTTTTCACACGAAAAATGTTGCAAACAACCCAAGATTTTCATTTTTTTTCAGATAAAATGTTAGAGGAACTCTCAAATCATGCCGGATTTATTGAACAAGAAGAAAACCTATCCTCATTTATGTTAAAAAACTGTTCTTTAAAACAAGAAAACAATCAAATTCTTCTTTCTTTTAATTTAAAACAATTCGGCCCTTCAACTATATTAAAACTGCAATCTTTTTATGCGAAAAGAGGGATTTATCTTTTGATTAAAGATAAAACACTTTACACAGACAAAGACGAATCCATTGAGCGAATGACACGTTTAATCCAGCAATTTTTCAATAAAATAGTTTTAAAAAAAGAAATTCCGGTTTATCATTTTTCAACCAGACACCTCCCAAATCATAAAAAAGAGGAAATTATATCTTTTTTAAAAACAAAAAACATTCCTTTTCGGCAAATTGAAAATGATATTTTCGTTAACAGAAACGATTTATTTTATAAAGACATTATCAAATATTCAAGAAAAGCTTACCTTATTCCCACACCCAAAACAAAAAATCATCCTTCAAATCTTTTTAAGATATTTAATGCGCTTGATTTAACCCCAAGTTTATACTCTCAAACAGAAGATCAAAACAATTATTTCTTATTGAGCGAAAAAGAGTTTTTTAGTTATAAAAAATCAAAAGATCTTCTCTTATCCGCCATCGATATTCATCAATATTATTATGAGAACAAAAGGCACAGCAAAGAAATCTTTGTCCCAAATCGGTTATATGCTAAAAAAAGAGTGTTAATTCAATTAAGAAATGAGAAAAATTTTCAAAATCAAAAAGATTAAACATGTTATTTCTTTTATTTAAAGTTTTTGTTTAATTTCTCTTCTTAATAAATTGAAATAAATATATTTAATTAAATCAACAAAAAAAATGGCTCTTTAAAAAAAAGAGCCTGTGTGTTAAAAAAAATCAAAAGTAAAAAAATTAAAACCTTGAAAGCGCTTTTTCAATCAATTTTTTGCGCTTTATTAAGGATAATCGGTTATTTTCCGCTTTATATTGCTCTTGCATATAAGCTAATTTTTGATTGCCGGCTCCTAATAAATTTAAGATAGAAACAGCCATATTTTCTTGATATGAAATATATTGATCATCTTGTTTTTCTTTATTTTCCATTTTTCCGATTAACAAGACGATTCCCTTAAAAATTTCAGCCGTTTGCGTTGACATATAGCTTTGCTCATACGCAGACAAAACTTCTTGTTCATAATTTTTATCAAGACAAGTTTCATCAGATAACAACAATAAGCGAGGCGTTAACCCCTCTTTATTTTTCACATAAGGATTTGGATTATATTGCAAAACTTCTTTTAAATTTAAACCATGAACAACTGCCTTTGGATCCATCAAATGATGCAAAAGTGTGTTCCCCTCTTCATCTTGAGAATCGATTAACTCAGGATGAGCTTCTAACACACGTTTAACATTTGAAAAATCATATTGATAATTCAAAAAAAAGCCTTCATCATTCATTTTAGCTTCATTTATCGCTGTTCGAATTGCTTTTTGCAACATAAAAAACCTCTCATCCATTTTAAAGTTCAAGAATAATATCATAAGATTAAAGTTTTGTCAATTGTTTTTTTTATTTATAATTAACAGATATTTTTTATATTATCTGCTTGACAAAGCCAGAAAAAAGGAATATTGATAATGCATTAAAAAAAAGAAATAAAAAGGAGCCCTATGGTTCAAATATCAATTCCAAGTCAACTGTTGCAAACTTATAGCGCTAAGTGCAATTTGATTTATGATGTCAATGTGCGTGCCTTAACTAAAATTTGCGGATTGGATTATCCCAATATTTTTAAAAAACATCTTCTTTCGTTTTTAGCGAATAATAAACTTAACAATAATGAGGAAATTCAAAAATTTATTGGCATATTTGCGCCACATGTCAAAAACAATAAATTTGTTCTTGAATTATTTAATAACCTCGCAAAGGCAAACGGCTATATCAAAAATATGGAATTTCTTCAAGAATACCAAAGCCTTAGCCATATCCAAAAAATGATTGGTGAAAATAAAATATCAAATAGCAGCCTTTTGCAAAACGGGCTTGATTTCATAAAGCCCTTGCAAACATTGGAAAAAAGAGCTGCTTTTGCTCATGAATTTTTTCAAAATCATGAAATTATTGATAACATTGATTATCAAGCTTTACTTGCAAAAGCAATGGACGATTTGATGAAAAGCCTTAAAGAAAAAAGTCTTGAAGAATTAAAAAAAGAAAAAGAGAAAAAGTATGACGATTTAATTAAAG
>JAFXIF010000012.1 GCA_017533325.1 Alphaproteobacteria bacterium | reverse complement strand
GATAATAAAAGAATAGTTGATAAAAGAATGAGTTTTTTCATTTCCGCCCCCTTAAAAATTTTATACCATAACAAAACCCACCTTTAAAGTTTAGGTGGGCGGATGTTCAAAAACCGTATCTAAGAAAACGGCTCGACTTATTTGGCTGAGCCTTATTCGCCGACATCCGTCCATGGCCGGAGCCAGCAGTTTTTTTAAGTCGTTGCATGCGCGACTTCTTAGATATGGGCTTTTTGAAGACCCAGATAAACCCTTGCTTTGGTCTATCCAATCTAAAGATAACATACTCTTCTTTTTTATGCAAGTGATTTTTAATATTTCATATAAATCAAATAATATCAAACAGTTACTTAAAAAAAATTAGATTTAAAACATAAAAAAATCCTTTCATTTTAAATTGATGAAAAAAGAAAGGTCAGGCAGAGAGAAAGTCCACTAAAACCATCTGCCTAACCTTAAAAAAAAGCTCCATCAAAAAATTTTTAACGAAACTTTTTTAAGCTTATCAAATTTATTCATACCGAACGGAGGTTGAGAAAAATTCGATACTTACCCCTTTGGTTTTTGTTTCGAAAACAAGGGAAAAATAAACACCACTTGCCAAATTGCTGATCCAATTGGTGCGATGAATGCCGGCTAATCTGGCCCATTTGGCGTTTGAAGTTCCAATCACAGAGGTAACTGGCTTTAAGGTGCTCCACTTCATTTCATTCCACCGACAATCCCCCGCCTCCCCAATGGTGGTATGATAAGGTTTTGTCTGAGTGTCAAAATCCGTGTTCGTGTAAATTTTAAGGGCAAACGGTCTTGACGATTTCAAGCACGGATTCAAAAGTGTCACGCGTTTATACCTGTTTGTGCCAAGATTTGAAAAAGCTTGTTGAATTTTGCCATGAATGGGGTTGTTTCCGTCCGTTGTTCCCTCGTCAAAAAGATAAACATGATTATCCGACCCGAAATAAAGCCGTGTGTTAAAAACTTCCCAACAATAAGATTTAATATCGGTGAAACGACACCAAGCCCCCGTTGACAAATTGCAAACATGTTGCTCAAAACCGGTTGAAAGCGGAACATTGAAAAGCGCCCATCCGCCCCGTTGATATAAAAGCGCCTGCCAACCTTTTTTGGCTCCATAAAATTTGGCTCGTTCGATAACAAGCTCTTGAATTTTATTGCTAAATGCCAGTTGCGAGGAATTGGCGCCTTCTAACGGCAAGGCTTTTGAAAGAGGCACATACCCTTCTTTTGAGATGACAACCAGGTCGCCCAAATATTTGATGAAACATTTTTTCCCAAGCGGAGCGGCCATTTTATAAACGCCTTTTAAAGCCCAATCATTCGCATCATTCGGATTCGAGCCCTTATAAACCAAAACTTCGCCTTGCGAGGTGATAAAAACGGTTAAATCATCCATACCGGCACCCCCGTCTTGCGTCCAAGAAGCGCCGGCAACCAAAGTTCCGCCAAAACTTGAAACCGCAGACATATCAAAAGATAAGAGCTTGCCTTTCACTTCACCCGCATTTTCGCTATACCAAACTTTCATTGAGCCTTTTTCAATAAACCAAAGCCGTTGTTTGGCAACAAAAACATTTTCAAGTTTTGTTGTGTCTAATGAAACTTCCTCGTTAGCCGAAGAAAATTCAGCCTCACTCAAAGTGCCGTATGTTTCGTTTGTGTCATCTTCTTCATAAACTTGAACCTTATCAACGCCATTGGCAAAATAAAGCCTGTTTTTAAATTCAGCAAACTGCCACTCATCCGATAAAAAGTTTTTTCCCCTTAAGCCTTTTTGTTTTTCAATTTCTTCAAGGCTTAAATTTTTTAAATCTTTCGGCTCTGAAATATCAAAAGCTTCCCCGCCCGAAAAAGCAAGCAATCGCTCTTGATTGGAAAGACTTTTAAACAAAGCCAATGTTTTAACGGGCGCGTTAAATGTTGCATACGGGCGATATCCTTTTCTTAACGCCACATGATTTGTGTAAGGGATATAATTATCCATCACAATCGCTTCATTTAAAGGCATGGCATCATAGCTTATCGTTGTATTTAACCCACCGACCGGAGAGGGAAACACATAATCAATCAACCGATTAAGTGAACGATTAACCGTTTTTTTGAACAACGCGGACATAAGGACCTCCAAAACAATGATTAAATTGATTACCTGTCAAGGAAATGTTTTTTAAACAAATACCATCGGCAAAAGCTTTTTTCACTTCGGTTAAATATTCTTGAAACTCTTCGTTATAAGCAAAAGAATTGCGCTTATACCAACGCCAAATCAAAGAAAGCTTAATCAAATAAGGATCCAAAAGAGGCTCATCCGTGTCTTTTGTCGGATAAGGTTTATAAACCCATTCGCCGTTTTCTTTTTTTGCTTCTTTCACAAGGTTATTTGACCGATAATGAAAAACAATGCGTGACCCCGAAGCCGGCAAAGAAGTAAAGCAAAACGCATTCCCTTTCAAATAAAATTCAACATCACCCGTTGATGTTTTAAAAACTTTTGACTTCATAAAGTCCTCGGCCGAAATTGAACCGATAACTTTTTCTTGACTGTCTTTAATAAAAATCGTGTCCGGCACAAGGGAAAAAAAGTCCGGTGCGATTGTGTCAAGCGGATAAACAAAACAAGAGTCCAAAATAAAAAAAGACCCCTCTTTTTGAAGCTGTTGCCAATCGCCGAAACGTTTTAAAGACTCTAGCGAATCATTCAGTAAAGACAAAAACAATTGACTTTGCGCATTGTGTTTGTCAAAAAGCGTATCGGGCTGATCCGTTGAAACAACAGCCGCAGCCTCTCTTGCAATGGTAAGAATATTCATGTTTTTTCCTTTCGTTTTAAGTTGATAAAAAAAAGGATAGGACTATAAAAAAATTATAATCATATCCCTTATGAAAAATAAAAAATTAACGAAATATATTGTTACTGTTTTTATAATAAAAAAATTTTAAAAAGTGAAGAATCAAAAAAAGACAAAAGTGACAAAATAATAATATCAATAATATCAAGCGAAGAATAGAGGTTTTATTGCCGGCTCTTTAACTCTCAGCTTGACAGAGGGCAAAAATCATTTTATCCTTTTTTTTAAAGGAGAATTAAATATGAAAAAAGCATTTGTTTTAGCGTTAATGTTGATGACTTTGATTGGCGGGAGTTATCCCGTTTTCGCTGACGGCATGGATCCGGAGTTGGAAATTTTTATGAAAAAAGAAAATGCAAAACAAGCACAAAAAGCTTTGATTGAAAAATTCAATATTGACACTTCTTTTAAATTTAAACAAAGTGCTTTAAATTATATATTAAGTGGCGTTAGCCGTTCTAATTCTAATGTATATCGATATGTTCAACAAAATGCCATTTATGAAATAGATTCAAATGCAGATTGGGCATATACTTTAGCAACAAATTGCATAGTTGAAACAGATGAAGTTCATTTAACTGTTTTAAGATGCAAAAATTCTTCAGATCATGATGAAGAAGTATTTGAGTTCACATCAAAATGTGATGCTGAAGACTGTAGCGGTGTTGATTCAAATTCATTTTATGAAAAAAAAGATTGGCTTGGTAAAATTGAAAAATATAATGAATCATTTGATGCTTGGACTTCAATGAATTTTAATTATTAAAAAGATAAAATAAAGGGCTTATTGCCCCTTATTTTTAATATTATAACCTTTTCACAAACCTTTCAAATTCCCATGACTCTCGTTCTTTAAACGGATTTGTTTTAATTCCTAATTTATTCATATAAAAATTTACGTTATCTTTTGTTAATTCAATATTTCCAAATACTTGTAGCTTATTTATCAACTGCCCCTATCCCCATGTGGTGTAATTTGCTCGGGTCCCTCTGCTCTTTATGATGTGTTTGATCGGGTCGCTCCGCTCTTTGTGATGGCACTGTTCGGGTCGCTCTAACCTATGAGATATCTTTACTGACACCCCTATCCTCGTGTGATGTATTTGCTCGGATCCCTCTGCTCTTTGTGATGTATTTGTTCGGGCGCCTCGCCCTCTCTCAAACTCCAACACCCACCCCTCCAACTAGCACCTACACTCAAACACTCCACCTTGCCAATCCACCCCGCCAACCTACACTCCACGCTACACCTCGCCGACCCGCACTCTGCCACCAACCCACCAACCTATACTCAAACACTCCTCCTTGCCAATCCACCCCACCGACCCACTCAAACCACGCCCATCAACCGCACAACCGCCCTCCACTCCTCCAACCTCCAAGACCCTCTCTATCTCCCCCCGAAACTCCCGACCTACCCTCTATAATTTCTCTCTACCATCGCGTTTAAATGCAAAATTGGAGCGATTTTTACCTAAATTTTAGCGTTTTTCCGTCTTTTTTACGCCAAAAATCCTTAAAATTTGCCCTAAAAATGAAATTAAACGCGAAGGGAGAGAGAGAAGTCCGTGGGGTGTGGGCGTGGCGGTGGGTATGGTAGTTGGGTGGTGTAGTGGTAGGTGCGGTGTGGCGTGGGGTATGGTGGTTGGAGGGAGATATATTTGAAAAAGAGATTTGACGAAGTGAGGTGATATTGTAAATAGGTTTAGGGATAATAAGACATATCTTACTTACTTTATTACATATTAACCTATCATATCATACACAGATTTCTTTTTATTTATACCTAGATTCCCCATTTATCGCGTTTAAGTAAAACTTTAAGAATGTGCTATAACTTATTGATATTATTAATTTTTAATAAAATATTGAAAATCACTTGCATAAAAAAGAAGAGTATGTTATCTTTAGATTGGATAGACCAAAGCTAGGGTTTATCTGGGTCTTCAAAAGCCCATATTATCACCGGTTACGTTATGTAACTGAATATGACTGGCTTCCGGCCATGGACGGATGTCGGTGAATAAGGTTCTGCCAAATAAGCCGAGCCGTTTGTGATAATACGGTTTTTGAACATCCGCCCACCTAATTCTTTTGGTGGGTTTTGTTATGGT
>JAFXIF010000011.1 GCA_017533325.1 Alphaproteobacteria bacterium | reverse complement strand
ATAAGTAAAAAAAACGCCGGCTTTTTATACCGGCGCTTTTCTTTTTTAATTTAAAGATATTTCATAATCAGCCAAGCGCCTTGCGGATTATTATGAATCAAAAGCGCCAAAGCCATTTTTTGATGAATTTTAAGCCCGTCAAATGAAATAATGCCTTCTCTATAAAGAACTTTAAATTCTTGCGCCATTTTAACAAAAAGCATTTGTGATTGATAAACGGAGCGTTGTTTACGAATAGCTTGGTTCATACACATTTTAACGCGTTTATTAATAATTTCTTTTTGAATTTTTTTCAAATAGCTTGGTTTGTTGGCTTTAAAATAGTGATAAAGATCAAAAATAATTGTGACATAACTGTCCACTTTTTCCGCCGTAAATGATGAACGCATAATGGATTGCGGATTGGAAAAATAATAATAAAGAGGCAAGTTAACGTAAACAATATTTTTAATTTGAGTCATTTCAATGCATGTGAACAACACATCTTCAAAATAAATACCCTCTTTGAATTTTAAATCTTTGATGGCTTCTCTTTTATGCAATTTAACGCAAACATTTGTCGGCAATTCTTTATGCGATAAAAAGGCATCAAGCGGTTTAAAATATCTTTGAACTTTATAGTCGGAAACTTTGACATGGCTTGAAAGTTGGTGATAAAACTTATCCGTATGTTGCAATTGGCAAACAACCACGTCGGCTCTTTCTTTTAAAGCCGTTTCACTCATAATTTTCAAAAAGTTCGGATCTAAATAATCATCGGAATCCAAAAAGGCCACATAGGTTCCTTGCGCCACTTTAAGAGCACTGTTCCTTGCGCCGGATAACCCTTTATTTTCTTGGTGAATCACTTTAAAACGCGGATCTTTTTTCGCATACATATCAGCGATTTTTCCGCTTTGGTCCGTTGAGCCGTCATCAACCAAAATGGCTTCAAAGTTTGTTTGTGTTTGTGAAAGTAAACTGTCTAAACAGCCTTTTAAATAGGTTTCCACATTATAAATCGGAACGATTACGCTAATCAGCGGTTGTGTCATTTTTTATGCCTCCAATTAAAATTTATATTTTAAAAGTATCTGTCTTTTTATAAAAAATCAAGCATTTTTTTAAGCCATTTCTTTTGAGGGGGTGGGGAGGGCCGATAAATCACTTTCAGCAAAAACTTGTCCGCTTTGCTTTAAACTTGCGGTTAAATTCGGTTGATTTACGGAAGGGTTTTGTTTTGGCGAAGCTTGAGCCGTTGGCGTTTGTTCTTTCTTTTTTGCCTCAGCCATCAGTTTTTTATCGGCTCTATAATGCCCCATGGGATTTTTGATTTCGCTTTCATGTTCAAGTGTCATTTTAATTGCTGAAAGTTGCGGATTTTGGGAAGAAAAAATTTGCCTCGATATATCAGCGGCCCGTTCGGTGCACATGTAAATTTCATCTTTTGTTAAATCTCGGCCATAATAACTTCTTGCAATATCCATAATGGCAAGTGAGCTTATGTCTTGAATATGGGCTTGAACATGGGTGCATGTATAATAATAGGCCGGACTTG
Organism: Alphaproteobacteria bacterium; assembly: GCA_017533325.1. Taxonomy (GTDB): domain Bacteria; phylum Pseudomonadota; class Alphaproteobacteria; order CAAHEQ01; family UBA3637; genus RGIG4140. The sequence goes on along the minus strand of JAFXIF010000011.1, from coordinate 1,922 downwards.
CCCTTGTCATTTGGTGCGCGGTATAAGCCGTGCAATATTCTGATAATTTTTGGGCGAGAGCTTGGCGTTGGTTTTCATTCATTTGGGGCGTAAAAGGATTGGCGTCAATAATTGATTTTAAATCAGCGCAGGTTCTTCTTGCCGTTAATCTTAAATTTTTAGGGTTCGGTTTGATTGAAAGTTTTCGTTTATTAATGTTGTTTGCGGCAAAATCCGCAGTTCCCGTTTTCCAAGATAAAGCGCCTTGATAATAAAGATCAGAGGCAACCCAATCAACAAGGACATCTCGTTTTTGGACTACTCTTTTCCCTTTGTTGCTGAGCAATCTGTCTAAATCGGTTGATTTTTCGCAAAAACGAGCAAATAACATGGCATCGGCCGATTGAACGGGAATGTAATAGGGTTGATTTTTTAATTTTGAATCATTTTTAACATGGGGAAACAATTCGTGAATCACATTTGCTTTCGGTTGGTTGCCTGTAATGGCCGCTTGTGTGCGCCGGTTCAAAATTTGAAGTGATGGTAATAATGATTGGTCTTCCGGTGTCAGCTTTTCCTTTTTTTGGAAAAAAGTTCCATATCCGACAGTAAGACCGGGGCGCTTATCGCCTTTGCACCAATAAAACCTTGTTGCCGGCATTAATAAAGGAATATCTTTCTTTTGAGCGCGCTCTTGAGCGGTCGGCGTGCGTTTATCGGGCATTTGTGTTTCAGGATTAATCGGCGCTTCAAAACAGCTTGTCACATTAGAAAGCCGAACAAGAAGCGCCTCAGCGCCGGCTTTCGCCTCTTGAATGGATAAAGACATATCGTTTGGAACAAAGAAAAAAGGTGAAGCAGGTTGCGCTTCTTGAGAAGGAATGGGTGTTGGTTCTTGCAAAGGCGGTGTTGTTTGAGCCGGTTTGCTCTCTTGAGATTGAGACGGCGTTTCAACTTTGGTAACTGGCGTTGGAGCCGGTTCGGGGGGCGTTGGCGTAGGGGCAGGAGTTGAAGAATATGAGGTTTGCCGATTAAGATGCATCCCTGGCATGCCAATTGACGGCACATTTCTTAGGCTTTTAAAAAAATTATTCCAATCAACCATTTTACTTTTCTCCCTTTTTATCATCTCTTTTTTTAGTGTAACACGGGAAATATGGTTTGTAAACTAAATTATATATTAATTGGGGCGCGCTTTTGTCGGGCGGAGAGTTAGATATATACTTGTTTTGCTGAGCGTTAAATATGCGTTTAAGTTGCCGGGGAGTTAAATATGCATTTAAGTTGCTGGGGAGTTTGAAAAATCGAAAATCAAAATGTTGAACTCCTTGTTGGGAAGGGGAGGGTTAAATTGCGAGAGCCCTCTTTATTTTGAAACGGAATATCAGATTTTTTTATTTAAGAAAGAGTTAAAAAAATTGTTTTTATTGTGGCATCAAATGTATCCGCTCAGTTCATTTGAATGTGAGAGAAATCGAAAAAGCGCCAAAATTCAAGGGAATTTTAACCACTTTACAAAAGAGTCTTGTGAAATTTATAATATTTAATAGTATCAGTAAGTTATAATGCACTCTTAAAGTTTTACTTAAACGCGATAAATGGGGGGAATCTAGGGGTAAATAAAAGGATTCTGTGTATGATAATGTCTATATTTGGTGTAAAATATAATAGATAAAAAGGTTCAGAGAGGTGGGGTGGATGGGTAGCGTGGAGTATAGGTCGGTGGGGCGGAATGGCGGTGTGTGGGTGTGGGGTGGTGTGGCAGAGTGTAGGGCGGTGGGGTGGAGTGGCGGAGTGGGTCGGTGGTGGAGTGGTGGAATGGCCTCGAGCAAATCATCATACATTAAAACGATATATCCCTATGCCCTTGACCACACATCAAGCCACATTCCAACCACCACACCCCAACCAGAAACTTCCCCCTCCCTTCGGATTCTCTCTCT
>JAFXIF010000010.1 GCA_017533325.1 Alphaproteobacteria bacterium | reverse complement strand
TTGTAACAAAAAACATAAAATTTCATATTTTTATTAATTTTTATGCAATTTTTTAATAAAAAATAATCGTTTAAAATCAAAGTTCTAAAAGAAAACATCAAAAAATCATTAATTTTTTTTGAAAAATTTTGGACACGGATTTTAAAAAAGGTGGTATAATGAAAGTATGGAAAGGAAAAAGTTAGGAATAAATAACGACCGTTAGATTTCCGACTTAAAAAGCACAAAAAATCCCATTAACTTTAAAAGAACAAGGACCCCTTTTCTTCTCTTGCAAAAAGGGGCAGTCAATCCTATATCATTTGCATGAAAAAACTTCTTTTCCTTATTTTTTGTTTTACCTGTTTCTCTTCTTTCGCTTCACAAAGAGGGGGGTGTCCCTCCTATGAGTCAGAATATGGGCAAAATTATTTTCAAGATTTAAATCAACTCCCCATTCTTCAAATGGTTAAAAATGATTTGGAAGAGTCCAATCTTTTGGGGAATATCGTGTATTTACCAAAGGAAAATCAAATTGATTATCTTTACTATCAAAACGGAAATATTTTTGCAAAAACTCCCTATCAAAACTTCAAGAAAAACGGCCCTCAAGAATTTTTTTATTCAAATCAAAACCTTTTAATTTCAATTCCTTATCAAAATGATATCATCAATGGAATGGTTCAAGCCTTTTATATTGACGGCTCAACTAAAATGAAAGTCACTTATTTAAACGGCAAAAAAACAGGAACCGGTCTGATGTTTTATCCAAATGGAAACGTTGCATTAAAAGAAACATATCAAAACGGACTTATTCAAGGCATTCAATACCAATATTATCCGGATGCAACCATTCAATCAATTCTTTCTTTTAATAATGGCGTTTTAAACGGCCCATCCAAACTTTATTATGAAAACGGCGATATTTTGGCAACTCTTATTTTTGAAAATGGGGTTCTTGTTCAAAATATTTGTTACACGCCTCTTGGGGAACAATCGTCTTTAAATCAAATTGCTTTATTTAAGTTAAAATATGGTATGAGGCCGATTAATTGCTTTGTTATGTCTGAAAGTCAAAATTATTAAGAATCATTCTTGACAAAGAGCTGTATTTCATGTAACTTAAAATAACATGAAAATAAAAACAATTCTTTTAAAATCTCTTTTTTTTATCTTTTTAACAATTCCGTCTTTTGCACAGGACACGCCTTTTTATGCAAATGACTCTTATACCTCTTCTCGCACCAAACTTTTTAAAAAAGTGTATATAGATCATCGCCAGACCCTTTATTGTAATATTCCTTTTGATGAAAATAAAAATATTATTTTCCCAAAAGATTTTGATGTCTCAAAGATTTCCAGTCGCGCCAAACGCATTGAAATTGAACATGTGGTCACTGCTGAAGAATTTGGTGCTTATATTAAACAATGGTGGTTTGGTGATCCTTATTGCGTTGATAAAGATAATCTCCCCTATAAAGGGCGAAAATGCGCGGAAAAAACAAGTCGCATTTTTAGATTAATGCTATCAGATATGTATAATCTTTATCCCTCTATCGGATCTTTAAATGCGATCCGTGGAAATTCAGAATTTGATGAATTTGAATACTTCTTTCCCACCTTATATAAAAATTGCTCAATAAAAGTAAGCCATAGTAAAATTGAACTTCCCGACCATGCAAAAGGAATTGTTGCCAGAGTTTATCTTTATTTTGAAGAGCAATATCCTTTTTTTGAAATCAAGAAAAAACAAAAGGAATTATTTTTAAAATGGGATAAAGAATTTCCACCAGATGATTGGGAATGTTTAAGAACTTATCGAATTGAAAAACTGCAAAAAAATGAAAATAATATTGTTAAAAAACAATGCATTAAAAGAAATTTATGGCCATAAATATTGAAAGGATGAAGATATGTTAAAAATCGGGTGTCATCTCTCTGCTTCAAAAGGATATTGTCACATGCTAAAAGAAGCTGATTTGTTAGGAGCCAATACCTTTCAGTTTTTTACCCGCAATCCCAGAGGAGGCAAAGCCAAAGAGATTGATTATAATGATATCGCTTTATTTAAAGAAAAAGCCAACGCCTTAAACTTCAATCAAATTTTGGCCCACGCTCCTTATACGCTTAATCCAGCCTCTCAAAATGAAAAAATCAGAGATTTTGCACATCTTGTGATGAAAGATGACTTAATGCGCCTTGATCTTTTGGAAGGTGCTCTTTATAATTTTCACCCCGGCTCTCATGTCGGCGCCGGAAAAGAAATCGGAACACAATTGATTATTGATTTATTAAACAATATCTTAACAAAAGAAACAAAAACAACCGTTCTTTTAGAAACAATGTCCGGTTCCGGCAGCGAAATCGGCTCAACATTTGAAGAGCTTAAAACCATTATGAACGAGGTTAAATATTCGGACAAAATGGGCGTTTGCATGGATACTTGCCACATATATAGTGCCGGTTACGATATCAAAAATAATTTAGACGAGGTGTTAACTCACTTTGACAGCATAATCGGCCTTGATAAATTATACGCCATTCACTTAAATGATACCAAAATGCCTTTTGCTTCTCATAAAGACAGACATGAAAAAATCGGAGAAGGAGAACTTGGACTAGATGCTATTTCAAGAATTATAACACACCCAGCCCTTAAAAATAAATTATTTGTTCTTGAAACACCAAATGAACTAGACGGCTATAAACAAGAAATAACTTTGTTAAAAAATATTTATGCCAATAATTGATAATAAACAATATGAGCATTCAAATATAAAGCAAACAAGGCCCATGCAAAAGTAGGAAGCAATAAATATGCCGCTGTTTTTGAAACTTTATAAAATGTTTTGATGCACAAGAACAAGAAAACAAGCATAAATAAAATATCTACCAATGCTCCAATCGGTGAATGCATGTAAAAAAACAAAAATGGCCATAATCCATTGGTTATTAACTGTAAAACAAAAAAACGAGGAGACGCTTTATCCCAAACCAAAAAGGCTGAAATAGCCATCAATAGATATAATCCGCTCCAAACGATTGAAAACCACATATCCGGCGGTGTTAAAGAGGAAAGAGGCAAAGTTTTATACCAATTTAAGCGGTCCGGCGTTATAAATGCGCCACCGACTCCCGAAGTTAAAAAAACAATCAGTAATAAAAAAAACAGAATAAACCCTTTTTTCATAATGCTTTTTTCTTCCATAACCTTACTCCTTCACCTGTTGTAAAATAAAATCAATTGCCAGTTGTAATTTATATCCTTTTAATAAATGGGTTTCATCCTTAATAATTTGAACACACACTTTAGTCGAACTCAAAGCCTCTTTAACTTTAAATGAATTCATATATGGAATAATCTCATCCTTATCCCCATGCACAAGTAAACAAGGTCCATTATACTTAATGGTTCGATTTAATAAGCAATGCTTTTCCGCCTCTTCAAACATTTGGTATGTAAAACAATGTCCTTTTGTTTCTTCCGATGGACCAAGCACCTCCCCTGATTTCAACCTTGTTTTGATATCTTCATTAAACATATATTCCCAAACAAGCTTCGTAAAATCAGCAGCGACAGCAAGCGTTATAAGACCAAAGATTTGTTGTTTTCTTTTTTCCGCCAACAATAATGACAACCAACCGCCCAAGGAACTTCCGATAACAATAACTTTTTTATTCTTTAATTCCAAATCAAAAACGGATAAAATATCTTCTAAACAAGTCCCGACTCTAAATTCTGTTTTATCGCCATCAGAGTCTCCATGAGCCGTGTAATCCAAAGAAAGAAATCCAAAATGATTCTTTTTTGCATAGGATAAAATTGATTTACCTTTATCACTTGTTCTTGAAGACATTAAACCATGTAAATAAAGCAATACCGTATCTGCTTTTTGATTATGAACCGTATAAAAAATACGCTTACCATTTGGATATAAAAATATTTTATTTTTCATTTATCTTGCCTTTCTGTTTTAAATAACGTAGTATAGCGTTATGAAAATTACAAGGAAAATTCTTTATTTTATTTTGACAACATATAAAAATGCGATGGAGTTTACCTTTCCACATACTTGCATTTGTTGCGATAAATCAATTGAAAAAGAAAAAATTTTTTGCGATGACTGTTTTTCAAAAATTCCTTTTGTTGAAGGAACTCTTTGTTATCGTTGTGGCAGGAAATTGAACCTTTTGCCAATAAATGAAAAAATGTTATGTGCCGATTGCTTGAATAAACGACCAATCTATGACAAGGCCAGAGCCGCTTTTCAATATAATACCGTCTCAAAAAGTTGTATCTTAAAATTCAAAAATACCGGAAGAATGGACTATAAGAAACAATTTGTTGCTCTTTTAGAACAAGCCGGAAAAGATTTATTCTTGGAAACGGACATCATCATGCCCGTTCCTTTGCATTGGCGGCGAAAAGTTTCCAGAGGGTATAATCAAGCCGGAGTGATCGGAAAAGCTTTAAGCAAAAAAATAAAAATTCCATATACAGATAAAATACTTATCAGATCCAGACATACGCCTAAACAAGAAAAGAAAACGAATAAAGAAAGGCATAAAAACGTTAAAAATGCTTTTATGGTTAAAAAACCAAGAAAAATTAAAAATAAAACTGTTTTATTAATAGATGACGTTTTAACAACAGGCGCCACCGTTAACACTTGCGCAAAAGCACTTAAAAAGGCCGGGGCTCAAACGGTTTTTGTTTTAACAATTGCCCATACGACAAGGGAAAAAGATCTATAGAAATATTTTAAGGAAAAGGTCTATTTTTTAGAAAAAATACGATTGAGCTCTCGGGTGACAACTTTTTCAACAATGCCTGGCATATTTTTATCCAACCACTCTTGCATAGCCGGTTGCAAATTTTTCTCTATATTATGTGAGGCGGCTAAAGAAGAATGTGAATTTTGTTCATGCTTACCAGAAAATGAAGGGGCAGGAAGAAAGGAACTTTGATTCACGCGCATTTGCGGTGTTAATTCAAAAACATTGTCTGATTTATGAAAAACAGGCGGTCTGATCGGTTCAATCTTGTATGAATCAGATAACTCTTGCTTTTTTACCCGACGATCGTTCGCTAACTCAAGAATTTCACCATTCATCTCTTTAGATAAAACATCCCTGATAGACGAAAGAACTTCGCTGACAGACAATTCCTCTTCCTGCATTTAACCTCCGTTATTCAATATCGTAACCGATCCATTTGTTTTCTATTTTTTTATAATATGCTGTCGGATCATAAGATGAAACAGATAAACTTAAATCGGTCGGATTCATTTTGCCAAGTGCCGTTAATAAGGCATAGGCAGCCACAACCTCATCACGATGCGTTTTAACCAATGTAACTTGATTATCCAAATGCTCTTGCTCAGCATCCAAAACGTCTAAAACCGTTCTGGAACCGACCTTGGCTTCCCTGATAACCCCATCTAAAGCAATTTTAGAAGCCTTAATTTGAGATTTAATGGATTTAATTTGGGCTTTGGTTGAGGTATAGTTTTCCCAAGCTTTAATCGTTTGCGCCTCAACGTCCGATCTGATTTTTCTTGATAAAATGCGATATTGATTTTCGGTGTGTCTCGCCGCTCTGATATCCGCATATTCAGCTCCTGACTGGTAAAGCGGCACTTTCACATTTGCCGTTACTTGCCATGTATCATTTCTTCTTGTTAAATTGCTTTCTTTATTTTTTGAAGCTCCAGCTCTGACATCAACCACCGGAGATAAAACGCCTTTTTTTGCCAAAACGTTTTTTTCAGCTGAATTTAAAGCAAAATCAATCGCTTTAATCTGCGGATTATTTTCTTTGGCCAAATTTAAAGCTTCAGATAATGTTTTCGGCAATTTAATTTTTTCAGCCTTAACATCTGTTAATACCGATTCAGGTTTCAAGCCAATGACATCTAAATAATTAGCATTTGAAACTTTTAAATTTCCTTCAGCCGCAATTCTGGCTGCAGTTGCCCCCGAAAGCCTTGCTTCGGATTGAGCCACGTCTGTTCTTGTTAATTCGCCGGCTTCAAAGCGTTTTTTATAGGAAGCCAAATGTTCTTTAAAACTTTTTCATTATTAATTTGAAGATCCAAAACCGCTCTGTCACGCAACACATCCATATACACGCTGACTGCATCTAATAAAACAACTTGTTCGGTATTTACAAGGTTTTCTCTGGCAGATTTAACCTGTTCTTTTGCTGATTTAACGGCATTTACAGTCGAAAGGCCTGAAAAAACCGGTTGAATAAATGAAACAGATAAAGCTGTCGGGTCTTGATATTTTTCTTGCATTGTTGCAGAAGAAGAGGCGTCATATTCATTTTTGATATAACTTCTGCCCAAACTGCCTTCCCCAACGATTGAGGGGCGATATCCCGATTTTGCCTTGGCAACATTTTCATCTGTTGCTTTAAGACCGGCTCGTTCAGCATTAATTGTTGAACTGTTTTCATACGTATAAGATAAAACATCATTTAAATTTGCAGAAAAAGCAGCTGTTGAAATTGTTGATAAAACAAGTACTAAACCCGTTATTTTCTTCATCTTTTTTCACCTCATTTACAAGTTAATATATAAATACGATAAAATATTTAAAAAAAATTTTCAAGTATTTTATTTTTTTTCTTGACAACAAAAAAAAGTTTTGTTAAATATAACCTATTCTTTGATGGCCGGTTGGCAGAATGGCTTATGCAGAGGATTGCAAATCCTTTTATACTGGTTCAATTCCGGTACCGGCCTCCAAGAAAAATCGTTCCAGCGTAGCTCAGTGGTAGAGCAATCGGCTGTTAACCGATCGGTCGTAGGTTCGAGCCCTACCGCTGGAGCCATTAAAAGAAGATCCCTTTTGGGGTCTTTTTTTTATACATTCTTTGTGTTATTACTGCAGTCCTAAAAAAAAAGCTAAAGAGACAAGTTTTTCAGTATAAAACAATGAATGCTCTAAAAAAAAGTTTATTTTCACAAATGCATTTTAACATTCAGATGGAATACCCTTTGTTTAGTGTTATTTTAAAGTGAAAAAATGAGAAAATTTTTATGCCGATATTAAAGGATTTTTGAGATCAGGTTTCATTTAAAATATGGGAAAAGTTCTCTTGCAAGCGTTAGAACATGCCAGCAACTCATCCATGAGGAGGTCCAAAAAAAGGACGAGTAAATTTAATTTAAACCAACTCTATTCGAAATATTTTTAAACTGCCATTTTATTTAAATTAATTTTAAATATTTCAATAAGTTATTTAAAACTCTTAAAGCTTTTATTTAAAAAATAAACACCCTATAAAAATAATTTAGAGCACTTTATGTCCTTAAAAAATTTATTTGGATTTAAGCTCTCTAAAAGCCCATTAAAATTTTAATTTCATCAGAAACCCTGTCAATCGTCCAAGCCGGCTCAAATGTTAATTCAACGGTGACAACCCCTACCCCGACAACAGATGAAACGGCTCCTGCCACCATTGCCGGCATATCTCCGGCAACCGGACACATCGGCGAGGTTAATGTCATTAAAATATAAACATCACCATTTTCTTTTTGATCAATTTCATAAATAAGACCCATACTATAAATATCAAACATTAATTCAGGGTCTTGAACCGCTCTTAACGCTGATATAATTGCCGTTTTTAAAGCAATCGGCGTTCCTTCTTTTAAACTTTCACCTAAAGATATTTTAAAAGGTTCTGTCTGAGGAAGCTGACTTTCCCCAGCCAATTCGTCAAAAACAAAAGATTTTTCAGAAAGCTCCGCAATAAGATCTTCTTTTTTATCTGTCATATTTTTTTTACCTTTTAAAAAATGAAATGCTTTTTTTAAGAGCCTCAATAAAAGCATCTATATCTTCTTTTTCATTATAGATACCCAAGGAAGCGCGCAAAGAAACTTCTTGACCCAGCCTTAGATGTAATGGCATAGCGCAGTGATGCCCTTCCCTGATACATATTTTTTGTTGTGCCAAAATAAATGCGATATCAGAGGGATGAATATCTTGAACAACAAAAGAAACGATTCCTGTTTTCTTTATGTTCGGCGCCAAAATTTTAACCTCTTTAATTTTTTCAAGCTCTTTCATCAAATAAAGCGTCAATTCTTTTTCATGTTTTTCAATAACACCAAAAGAAACAGATTCAACAAACTCAACGGCTTTTTTTAACCCAATCGCTTCAACAAAAGCCGGTGTGCCGGCTTCAAATTTATAAGGGCTTTTTTTAAACACCGTTTTATCAACAAAAACGCTTTCCACCATATCCCCGCCATATTGATATGGAGGCAATAACGCCAACGCATCTTCTTTTCCATACAGAATGCCTATACCGGTCGGCCCATATAATTTATGTCCTGAAAAAACAAGGAAATCGCAATCTAAATCTTGAACATCAACTGATGTATGTGAAATACTTTGGGCCGCATCTACAACAACTTTTGCCCCAACCTGATGCGATTTTTGACAGATTTTATGAATTGGATTCACAATACCCAAAACATTTGATAATTGAGTTATGGCAACAACCTTTGTTTTTTCGGATAATTTCTTTTCAAAATCCTCCATATTTATTTCGCCGTTGTCCAAAATATCAAAAGTGATGAATTTAGCCCCTGTTTTTAAAGCTGTTTGTTGCCAAGAAACAAAATTTGCATGGTGTTCAGCAATTGAAACCAAAATTTCATCCCCTTCTCTTAATAAATCAATATATCCGTTTGCAATCAGATTTAATCCTTCTGTTGCACTTTTGGTAAAAACAACTTGATTTTCAGAAGCATTAATAAACCTTGCAATCGTTTTTCGGGCTTCTTCATAAGCAAGTGTTGCCGTTGTTGCTAATGAACAACTTCCCCGATGCACATTGGCATATTTTGTTTGATAAAACAAAACCATTTCATCAATCACTGCTTGCGGTTTTTGAGCAGAAGCAGCCGTATCCAAATAATTAAATTTTTCGTTCTGAAAAATAGGAAATTGATTTTTATACATGATTTTCAATCCATTGTTGCGTTATAGCGAGCCCCTCATTTGGCACCATATCAAATATAAATGACTCTAAAAGCATCTTTTTTGCCATTTTTTCTGTAATCCCGCGACTTAATAAATAAAAAAGAGCATTTTTATCTAACGGTCCTGTTGCAGATCCATGCGCACATTTAACATCATCTGCATAAATTTCCAAAGCCGGAACCGCTTGAACCAAAGCATCGTCCGAAAGAAGCACCGAGCGATGATTTTGAAACCCGTCTGATTTTTGCGCTTTATTGTCAATATATATATTCCCGTTGAAAAAAACTTTAGATTTGTCCGTAGCAATTCCTTTAATTATTTGAGATGATTTTGTTTGGCTTGCCAAATGGTTCACTTGAATATTTAAGTTTATTTTATTGGTTTTGCTTGCTAAATAAAGGGTTTTAATTGAACAAAAAGCCCCCTCCTCCTTTAAATCAACACGCACATTAACATCTCCTTTAAAAACAATTAAAAAGCATTCTAAAGGAGTTATTACACTCGGGCAAAATGATTCTGACAAAGACAAAGGTCTTTGTTCAATAACATCTCCTTTTTTAATTAACAAAATGTTATCTGTATGCATCATAACCCTTTTCTTCCAAAATCTTTGCCAATGATTTATCGCCGGAATGAACAATTTTTCCGTCAATCATAATATGAATATAATCCGGTTCAATGTAATTTAAAAGACGTTGAAAATGAGTAATCAATAAAAAGGATCTTGTTTTTTCACGCATCACATTAATCCCTTGTGAAACCGTTTTTAAAGCATCAATATCCAGACCGGCATCCATTTCATCCAATATGCAAAAATCCGGTTCCAAAAAAGCCATCTGAAACGTTTCCATTTTTTTCTTTTCACCGCCGGAAAAGCCTTCATTTACCGAACGTTTTAACATTTCATCCGAAATATTAAGAGCCGTTGCCCTTGTTTTTAAACGCTTAATAAATTGAACGGCATCTAACGGATTTTTATTTTGAGATTTCAATTTTTCATTTAATGCTGTTTTTAAAAATTGAGCAATACCGACCCCCGGCAACTCAACCGGAGATTGAAACGCCATAAAAATCCCGGCTCTTGCCCGTTCATCCGGCGTCATTTCCAATATATTTTCACCCCGAAATAATAAGGACCCTTTTGTTACCTGATAAACAGGATTGCCCGCTATAACATTAGCCAATGTGCTTTTTCCGGAACCGTTTGGCCCCATCACAGCATGAACCTCGCCTTCTTCAATTTTTAGCGAACATCCTTTTAATATTTCCTTATTACCCACACTCACATGCAAATCTTTAATTTCTAAAAAAGCCATCTTTTCCTCTTATTCTATTATCCGACAGATCCTTCAAGATTGATTCCGATTAATTTTGTTGCTTCCACTGCAAATTCCATTGGTAATTTTTGCATCACTTCTTTACAAAAACCGTTCACAATCATAGAAATAGCCTGTTCTTGATTTAATCCTCTTGTTTGGGCATAAAAAAGCTGTTCTTCCGATATCTTCCCCGTTGACGCTTCATGTTCAATCACACTACTTGTATTTTGATTTTCCAAAACAGGAATTGTATGCGCACTACACTTATCTCCAATCAACAAGCTATCACATTTAGAAATATTCTTGGCATTGTTTGCTCCTTTTTTAATTTTAACCATACCGCGATAGGCATTGCTTGAAAATCCGGCGGAAATCCCTTTAGAAATAATAATTGAAGAAGTGTTTTTTCCTAAATGAATCATTTTAGTTCCCGTATCAGCCTGTTGGAAATGATTTGTTAAAGCAACGGAATAAAATTCGCCGATTGAATTATCTCCTTTTAAAATACAACTCGGATATTTCCAAGTAATGGCCGAGCCTGTTTCAACTTGGGTCCAAGAAAGCTTTGCATTTTTATGGCAAATCCCTCTTTTGGTTACAAAATTATAAATACCGCCCTTTCCTTCTTTATCTCCGGGATACCAGTTTTGAACGGTAGAATATTTGACATTCGCATCATCATGCACAATAATTTCAACAATAGCGGCGTGCAGTTGATTTTCATCCCTTTGCGGTGCCGTGCATCCTTCTAAATAACTTACAGTTGATTTTTCATCCGCAATAATCAAGGTTCTTTCAAACTGTCCGGAATTCTTAGCATTAATCCTGAAATAGCTTGAAAGCTCCATCGGACAAGAAACCCCTTTCGGAATATAAACAAACGAACCATCCGTAAAAACAGCACTGTTTAAGGCGGCAAAAAAATTATCCGTATAAGGGACAACACTCCCCAAATATTTTTTCACCAAATCAGGATAATCTTTAACAGCTTCTGAAATTGAACAAAAAATAATCCCTTTTTGTTTTAAATGTTCCTTATATGTTGTTGCAACGGAAACACTGTCAAAAATAGCATCAACGGCAACAACACCGGCCAACGCTTCTTGTTCTTTTAAAGGGATACCGAGCTTGTCATACGTTTTTAAAAGTTCCGGATCAACCTCGTCCAAACTTTTAGGCCCTTCACTTTTTTTAGGGGCAACATAATAATATAAATCTTGATAATCGATCGGCTTATAGTTTAATTTTCCCCAATGAGGTTCTTTTAGCGAAATAAAATGCCGATATGCTTTCAAACGAAACTCAAGCAACCACTCCGGTTCATTTTTCTTTTTTGAAATAAACCGGATAATTTCCTCACTCAATCCCTTCGGCGCCGTTTCTGATTGAATATCTGTTTCAAAACCATATTGATATTCTTTTGAAACAAATTCATCTATCGTTTTTTCTTGTTCTGACATCAAAAATCCTTTTTAATTTGTTGGTAAAAGATGCCTTATTTTTTTTAAATTGTCAAGTAAAAGCATTTTTTACTTGTTTTTAAAAAAAAATAGGGGTAAGCTTATTTTAAGATTTTATATTTTTAAGGAGAAAAAATGACTGGAAATATTGATTATAGCCCTTTATTTCACGGATTATTTTTTATGACAACGATTTTGTTTATTTCTTTTTCAGCCTCCCTTATTTTTCATATTTCAAAGCTGATGAAAAAAAATCAAAAATTAAGGGAAATTATCAGCGAAAAGGAAAAAGAACTTTCCAAAGCCAAAACAAATACGACTTTTGATCTTCAAGCCTTTGCCAATGAACGAGCCAAAAGCATTCTTATTTCCGTCAATAAAGATTACAAGATCACTTATGCCAATGAATATGCTTTAGAATTATTTAAATTCACGAAAGAAGAACTCATCGGTCAAAATATATTCGGCACCATATATCCAAAAGAGGAATTCCAACCGGACTTTGAAGAAAACATTATTACACGCATTTTCAAAAATCCTAATCTATACATGGAACATGAAAGTGAAAATTTGAAAAAAGATGGAGAAAAAATTTGGATTTCATGGACCAACCGTGTTGTTTATAACGCTGATAACGAAGCTCAAGAAATTAAATCTGTCGGGTTTGACATATCAAAAAGAAAAAAACTTGAAAATGATTTATATTCATTAACATTTCAAGATGCTTCAACCAATGCCTTGAACAGACAAACATTTATGGATTTAGCGGTTAAAGAACTTAAAAGATCTAATTTATATAATCGGCAATTAAGTATTCTTATTTTAAAATTAAACTGTTTTGAAAATCCAAATGACACAGAAAATAATGACTTCACAGATTTAGTTTTACAAGATGTAATCAATTTAAGCAAAAAAACCATTCGTGAATGCGATATCATCGGTCGTATCAGTGATGTGGAATTTTCAATTTTGTTGCCAGAAACATCATTTGAAAAAGCCCAATTTTTTGCAGAACGCTTAAAATCCAAAATTGAAGAGAAAAATTTAAAAGATAATCTTTCATTTTTTGTAACTGCAAACTTTGGCATAGCCTCTAAAGAAACAAAAAATGAAACAATTGACTCATTGCTTCAAAAAGCACTTGATTCTCTTATTTTATTTGAAAAAAATCATGTTATTCAAAAACCAATAACAAAGAAAGGAGCAAAAAAATGAAGGAGATTGTCCTTTATAATGATAAAATAAAAATGGGTGTTCTCCCGGAACTTGGCGGTTCTGTTTCTTTTTTTAAATATCACCAAAAAGATAAATTCGTTGATATTATGCGCCCTTATGAAAAATCTGCTAAAGGAGATGACGCAAATAACAGCTCCTTGTTTGTCATGGTTCCGTTTTGCTCGCGTATCAGAGGCGGATCTTTTGTTTATTGGGGCATTACCAGAAAAATGCAAAAAAATCACCCCGGCATTCAAGATCCAATTCACGGAGATGGCTGGAAATCAGCTTGGGAAGTTATTTCTCAAACAGATACAAAAATTGAAATGAAATTGATTCATAACAAAGAAGACGGTGGCTTTCCTTTTTCTTATGAAGCTCTTTTATCCTATGAGCTTAAAAACGATCAGTTAAAAATCAATATTTCCGTTAAAAATTTAAACACTCTTCCAATGCCTTGCGGTTTTGGGATACACCCGTTTTTCATTAAAACAAAAGAAACGGAACTGGATTTCACTTCAAGCATTGTCTGGAGTAATGAAACAGACCCGATTTTTGATAAACCTTACACAACACCGGATACATGGCAATTTGCAGGTGGAAAACCAATTAAAAATGCTGTTTTTGACACCTGTTTTGGCGGATTTAACGGGAATGCCTCTATTTTATATCCGGAGTTAGGAATTTCGGTTGCAATGCAAACAGATGAAATTTTCGGTCATAGTATTTTATATTCCCCACGCGGAAAAAATTATTTTTGCTTTGAACCGGTCACAAATGCAACAAATGCTTTCAATTTGGCCGCAAATGGCAGTATCGGAACCGGTATGAAAAGTATTGGTCCAAATCAAAAAATATCTGGTTCAATTTCATTAACCGTCAGGGGGTAATATGCACACACAATTAACAAAAATTGTTGCCACTATCGGGCCGGCAACCAGCTCGATTGAACGCATCAGGGCTCTTGCAAAAGCGGGCGTCAGTGTTTTTCGAATGAACTTTAGCCATGGGGATTATCAAACCCATCAAAATACATATAATGCCATCAGAAGCGTTGCAAAAGAAAACCATACTTATTACAGTATTTTAGCTGATATGCAAGGACCAAAGTTACGTGTTTCTGATTTTAAAGAAGGAAAAGTTACTTTAAAAACAGGGAAATCCTTTACTTTGGACATGAAAAAAGAACTGGGTGATGAAACAAGAGTCGGTCTTTTTCATCCTGAAATTTATAAAGCCGTTCAAAAAGGTATGATTTTGCTTTTAAATGACGGATTAATTCGCCTTAAAATCAAATCCGTAACAGATGATTGCATTGAAACAAGTGTTCTTGTCGGCGGCGAACTTTCCAATCATAAAGGTGTTAATGTTCCGGATGTTGCTTTGCCGATTGCTGCCTTGACAGCAAAAGATAAAAAAGACCTTGATTTTGCCTTAAATTTAGGTGTTGACTGGATTTGTCTTTCCTTTGTTCAAAAACCAGAAGATGTTGTTCAAGCACGCTCCATCATTAAAAATCGCGCCGGAATTATTGTTAAAATTGAAAAACCAGCTGCGCTTAATCATTTAGATGAAATTATTGATTTAACTGACGCTGTTATGGTTGCCAGAGGCGATTTAGGGGTTGAATGCCCGTTAGAAACCGTCCCTGCCCTTCAAAGGAATATTGTTTTAGCCTGTCGCGAAAAAGGAAAACCGGTTATCGTTGCGACTCAAATGCTTGAAAGCATGATCAAATCTCCTTCGCCGACAAGAGCTGAAGTTTCCGATGTTTCAACAGCGGTTTATGAAGGAGCTGACTGTGTGATGCTTTCTGCAGAAACTGCTGTCGGTGAATATCCGATTGAAGCGGTTAAAATGATGCATAAAATTATTATGAGCACTCAAAAAGATGATGCTTACCATGCCTATTTGGAAGCTTCGGCACAACCATCAAATGACAAAAGCATCTCTTCTGCGATCACGTCTTCGATGAGACAAATGGTTAAATCTTTAAAACACCCTGATTGTGTTATCACCTTTTCTGTTTCCGGAAAAACGGCTTTAAGAGCCGCCAAAGAACGGCTAGGAATTCCCATTTTAAATTTAACCGTCAGCGAAAAAGTTGCCAATCAAATGGCATTGGTTTGGGGCGTGCGCTCTATTGTCACCGATTCATTAAAAGAATTAATTATGGCGCCGAGTTTTGCTCTTAAAATCGCTAAAGAAACAAAAATGGCAAAAGTCGGTGATGAAGTGATTATTTCCGCCGGCATTCCTTTTGGAACACAAGGCTCAACAAACGTTATTCATATTACAAAAGTTGAATAATTTTTTTTAATTAAACAAAACCGCCGGATTAAAAAATTCGGCGGTTTTGTTATTTTTACATAAAGCGCTTATCCATGCTGTAATGCTGCAGAAATAAAAGCTTTAAAAATCGGATTTGGTTTTGCCGGTCTTGAAGTAAATTCCGGATGGAACTGAACCGCAATAAAAAACGGATGACCTTCTATTTCAACAATTTCAGGCAACAGCCCATCCGGAGATTTACCTGAAACAATAAATCCTTTTTCTTTTAAAGCTTCTTCATAAGCGATATCCATTTCATAACGATGACGGTGCCGCTCTTGAATATTTTCAGCTCCATAAATTTTATGCGCCAATGAACCCTCTTTTAAAACACAAGGATAAACACCTAACCGCATTGTGCCTCCTAAATCCCCATTATCCGGACGAATGCATTGAACGCCATCTTTTTCCCAAACTTTCATTTTTGAAATAACCGGTGTGCATTTCGTTCCAAATTCACTGGAAGAAGCATCTTCAATTCCGATTAAATTTCTGGCCGCTTCAATAACAGCCATTTGCATTCCTAAACAAATACCGAAAAACGGAACATTGTTTTCACGCGCATATTGAACCGCCCTGATCTTTCCGGCAATTCCTCTAATTCCAAAACCTCCCGGAACCAAAATGCCATCATAAGGTTTCAAGGTTGAATTTAATTCATTATCCGTCAAAGATTCAAGTTGTTCAGCTTCAATCCAGGAAATTTTAACTTTTGTTTTGTTGCTGATTCCGGCATGGACCAGTGCTTCATGCAAAGATTTATAAGCCTCCAATAAGCTGCAATATTTACCAACAACGGCAATTTTGACTTCTTTTTCATAATTGGCAGCAATTTCAACAATTTCTTCCCACTTGGACAAATCCGGTTCCGGCGCACTTTCAAGTAAGCCAAAATGTTTTAAAACCTGAACATCCAAACCTTGAGCATGATAGGTAAGCGGAACTTTATAAATATTATCCACATCCAATGCCACAACCACATTATCCGGTTTAATATTGCAAAATAAAGCCAGTTTTCTTCGTTCTTCAGTTCCTAACATAACTTTTGAACGACATAACAAAATATCAGCTTGAATACCGGCTTCTAATAATGTTTTAACTGCATGTTGCGTCGGTTTTGTTTTAAGTTCACCTGCCGTATCAATATAAGGAAGTAACGTTAAAAAGACAAACAAAACATTTTCGCGCCCCACATCATTGGCGAATTGACGAATAGCTTCCAAAATCAAAGTCCCCTCAATATCACCAACCGTTCCACCAACTTCATAAAGAACAAAATCTTCCCCATGTAAATCAGATTTAATAAATTCTTTAATTTCATTTGTAACATGAGGAATGGCCTGAACCGTTGCGCCTAAATAATCACCCCGGCGCTCTTTTTGAATCACATTATAATAAATGCGACCTCCTGAAATACTATCTGTTTTATGGCAATTTACATCCGCAAAGCGTTCGTAATGCCCTAAATCCAAATCTGTTTCCGCCCCATCTTGGGTAACAAAAACTTCCCCATGTTGATAAGGAGACATTGTTCCCGGATCAACGTTTAAATATGGGTCCATTTTGCGCATTCTAACCGAATAACCACGCGATTTTAACAAACACCCAACCGACGCTGAAGCAATTCCTTTTCCTAATGAAGAAACAACCCCACCCAAAATAAACACATACTTCGTCATTTTAACCATCCTTTGATTTCTACATTATTTTCAATAAAAAACAAAGACTTAAAAAAGTCTTTTAAAGTATAACTTAAAGGGATAAAAAACTTAAGCGATAACTGTTTAGTCGCCTGAAAGAAGATGAAAACTAAATTAAACATACCCATTTTTATATCTTCTCTTTCAAAGTTTTTTTGAGCATAACAAAATGTTATTAAATAAGCAACCAAAAAAACAAAATCAGACATATTATTTTATAACCATATAAAAGTAAAAGAGAAATAAAATTTTAACCTTTTATTTCTCTTTTCATTGTTAAAAAAAATATTTTTATCCGATTCTTGAATTATGATCTTGATATGTCAATGAATCCGGTGTTTCAGTAATATTTGATCCGATCATTTTCAAAATATCGGTTAATGAATATTGTTGCCCGGAAGCTGCCATCTGAATAAAGTTAACAATCCCCGGTGTTTTATTCCCCATTGAAGTAGTATTTTGAATTGGCGAACCCGTTTTTCGTTGCATATTAATATTTGAATATTGGGCTCTTCTGGCTTCCGTTTGAGAATATCTTTTTCCGGTATCTGTTTGCGGGTTATAATTTCTGGACGCTCTCAAAGCCAGCTCTTCCCCCCCAAGAACCCGACCGTTTTCTTGTATTGAAATTGCCATTGTTACAGCAGCTCTAAAATCAGGATCCGAAAAATCAAGTCTGGTATTAAAATCGATTTCATACCCTTGATTTTGCAAATAAGTTAAAACATTACGCGCATATAATGATGGATTATTACTGCCATCACTACTGGGCGCATAAATTTGAAACATCTCTTTTAACGTCATGCGGTCATAACGGCGATATAAAAGAGAATTTAAAGCAATATACCCCTCTTCTAATGTTGCATATTTTGCATATCCTTTGCCGGATCTGATACAACCGGGATTGTTATTTCTGACTCCTACTGCCATTTGCTCCTCCAAAAAATAAAGATACTTACTAAACTATATTTATTATATCACAATTTCTTATTTTTGACAAAATAAATATTATCTGTCCTCATTTATTTTCTTTCCAAGCATAATATCAAAAGCTAAATTTTGAACCATAGTCCCTAAAAAAATTCCAGCATTTTATTTTTTATAAAAAAAAGATAGGTTTTAGAGGCGGATTTTAGCATTTTTTTAATTTTTTTCATTTTTTTTAACTTTTTTTCATTTTGTCTATTTTCTTTCAAGTTTTTTTGGTGTATAGTCTAAAAAAAAGAAACAAAAAACAAAAGGAGTTCTCTATGGAAGAAATTATTTTCCCCAACCAAATCAGAATGTTCAGACGCGTTCGCGGCAAAACAATGAAAAGTTTGGCAGACGCTTTGGGATTAAGTTTATCGGCTATTTCAAAAATTGAAAAAGGATACAGACGAGTTGATGAAGTTCAATTAAAGAAAATATCTTCTTTTTTAAATTGCCCCAGCGACTCACTTTTTGTCAGCGAGCGTTCTTCTCAACCGGAAGTTATTAAAGCTTGGAAACGCGAACAAGAGCGCAGACAAAAAATCAATTCCGGTTCGGGATTAAAAACTTTGGGGGCCGGTTTAAGATACCTTCGTGGGGAAAAAGGATTAACATTATATAATGTTGCCAAAGGGGCAAAGATGACTCTTTCCGTTTATCACAGAATTGAAATGGGCCAACGCGAAGTTGATGAAAAAACATTTAAAGATATTGCCCATGCACTGGGATATTCCGAAACAGATTTGCAACTTAAAATTTATGAACTTGACATGTCCGGAGCACTTGATGAGCTTAAAGCACTTGACGGAAAATCAGGTGTCTTTACATCAAAAGGCGGATATAACGATTTACCGGTCAGTCGCTTTATGATTCGTACCGCAGATTCTCAAGAATTTTCCGTTCCGATTTATGGTTTTCCGGCTGAAGGCGATCAAGTTTTGGTCAACAAAAAACAATCCGTAGGATCTGTGCTTTGCCCTTCAACTCTTTCCAGTGAAGAAGATTTATATGCCATTCGGTTAAAAAATCAAGTATTAGGCCCGGCCGTTCCGACAGACGCCGTTTTGGTTGTTTCACCTAAAGCAAAACCAAATAAAGGTGATATTGCTGTTTTACCGATTGAAAACGATAAAGTGAAAATCGGCGTATTAAAAACAAATGGGAGCGATCAACCAACGCTTTTTTCTCCTGTTACGGAACAAAACAATGTGTTAACAACAGGGGAAATTGACTCAATGCATCGAGTTGTGATGATTATGATGAGCTAAGGGGACAAATAATAAATCACAAAAATAAGGAGAAGTTAGTATGACAGAGAATCAAACAGATGCATATCCGATGCCGACAGAAGGTGAAAATCCGTCTTTTTCGCCTTCTGTTCCAGGTGACCAAGAATTGCCACCGTTTCAAGACATAACGGAAGAAGATATTTTTGCTCACAATATTGATGATGCATTGCTTCAGGAAGCAAAAAATGAGTTAGATTATAATGAAGAAGATTTGCCGGAACGCGAATATATCCCGATGCCGACAATCTTTGAACCCATTCCGGAAGAAGCTCAAAAAGAGATTCTTTCAAAGTTTGCTTTGAAAAAACGCGAAAAAGAAAGCACCGTAACAAAAACCGCTCAACGGCTTGTCAATCAGTTCAGAGCCTTGTCCGCTTTCAGAGATGACTATGTTGTCGAATACAATGAAGAATTGTTAAATGCTTCTGAAGAAATTATTTCTTTCTTACCAAGCATTATCGGCGGTCCGGCGGTCCGTGAATATTTGGATTATTTACTTGCCCATAAACAACAAGGCAAAGTTTTTGACCAAAATAATATTGATTTTAGCATCACTAAAAAGCAAGGGTATCTCCCCTCACCTGATGAGGATACGCCATCATTTAGAGCAACACAAGGGACAACAACCCAAAATATTTCAATCGACCAAACGCCTCTTATTCAGCAAACTCAAATCTTGTCTGACACTTTAACTTCTCTTAAAGATAATTTAGCAGAGCAAACTCAAGAGTTAAAATCCGCGATTCAATTAATGGGAGAAGCCATTAACCGCCCTGTTCAAATTCAATCAGAAAGCGGCATGGTTGTTCAAGCCCCACAAAATTCGGAACAAACGGTTCAATCCATTCAAGCGCAAAGAGAAATGCTTGAATCAGCATTTGAAAAAATGCTTTCCATGCAATCAGATCTCTTTCAACGAACCATTGAAGAACTGTCAAAAACAGTTCAAACCATGCAAGAGCAATTACGTCCGACCGGCGTTGTTCGTCAAGCATTAAGTTCTTTAAAAGCCGCACAACAAACACCAAAAGAAGACCCAGTGCCAACTGCTCATAGTGAGACTGTCTTAAAAGATAAAAAATCTTCAAAAAAAGCTTCTAAAAAGCAGACAGCACCTCTTCAAGAGGTAAATGAAACCCAAAACATCCAATCAGATTCTTCACCAACCGCCAATCAACCCGTTCCGGTTATTGCGCCTGAGCAAACTTCTTTTGATATTTATACAGAAGAAAAAACAGAAGACTTGCCCACTCCATCTCATCAAGAAAAAGAAGAAGTGCCCTCTTTTGAGGAGGTATCTGTTTCTCCAAAAGAAGAAAAGCCGTTCTCATTACTGGATGAACTGGGAATCAGCGATGAACTTGATTTATACGATAACAAAAAGAACAAAAGCTATTCATTATTAGATGAACTGGAAGAGGATGAAATGGAAATTCTTTCTGAATTTGATATTTCAAAACATGATTAAAGGGATTTTTGGGGACAGAAAAAAATGGCAAATACAACAAATTTACTGGAGGCTCTTTCCTCATATCAAGGAGATCAACCTTCTTTAAGGCGTTTTGTTGAAACCGCAACACAAGAATTAGGTGACAATTGGACCGAAACTATTTACCAAACTTTACCTAATTTACCATCCGGACTAAAAGAAAAATTGGACCACGCCTTTCAATATCATGGTGCTACACTTTCTTGGAATGAAATTCAATCCTATCTCTCAAGTAGCGCACCACTGGATATTACTACCGTTTCAACGCGCGTTGAACCCCTTTCCTATTGGCTTAAGTTTTTTGGTGAAGCCGGCGAAACTGCCATTCAGAAATTAAAAGACAAACTTGACCAAGAAAAAGAAAATCAGACAGCTTCTCTGATAAAAAATCAAAGTGTCGACCAACCAAAAAACAATGAAATAATCCAAGAAATAGATGACCCCAATTCCGATGGCTTTGAAGAAGAGAGTTCTTTGAATAATAATCAAGAAATTGATTCATATAATGACCCTATGAGTTTAGAGCCGGAAACTTCAAACGAAAAATATCCTCAAGAAGAGTATACGGGCGAAACTTACGAAGAAACGCCATATACGCAAGAAGAGTATGCGGGAGAAACCTATGAAGAAGCTCCTTATACTCAAGAAGACTATGCGGGCGAAACTTATGAAGAAACACCATATACTCAAGAAGAGTATATGGGTGAAACTTACGAAGAAACACCATATACTCAAGAAGAGTATGCAGGCGAAACTTACGAAGAAACACCATATACTCAAGAAGAATATGCGAGCGAAACTTACGAAGAAACACAATATACTCAAGAAGAATATGCGGGTGAAACTTACGAAGAAACACCATATACTCAAGAAGAGTATGCGGGCGAAACCTATGAAGAAGCTCCTTATACTCAAGAAGAATATATGGACGAAACTTATGAAGAATATCCTTATACTCAGGAAGAATATATTGAAAATGAACAACAAGGTTCCGTTGAAGACATGGAATCTCCTTTTTGGAGAACCCCTGTTTATAAACCGGAAAAGCAAGAAACAAATGAAGAGTTTATGGCAAAAAAAGTTTTCCACCAACTCGACTTTTTAACAGCCGTCAGATGTTGGATAAATGCCAGATGTATTTCACTTGGGAATAAAGAAATATATAGTTACCGACACTATGGTTTTTTAATTGACCTTATGGAGGAAACAAAAAAAGATTTAGAAATTGTTTTAGCTTCTCCAACTTTTTATCCGGCTATTGAACAAGTTCGAGCTGAAGGCTTAAAGCTCTTGCAATCTGCATTAAAAGCTCTTGAAAGCGATTTAAAAATTGCTTATGACAACTTGCCAAGTGAATTAACGGACTTAATCAGCGATTCAACAAATGTTGATGATCTTAAAAAAATGCTTGGAGCATTAGATACATCAAACAAACCGGAACTTTTAGGCGTTGCTCCGGATGGTTTTGAAATGCTGGAAGATCCGTTTGATGGAATTGATACCTCAAAAACAAAAATAACCTCTTCACAAAGCGATCAAAATAGTATACAAAAGAAAAAGACGTTTTCTTTTAATAAAAAAAATGCCTCGTAATAAAAAAAGGGAAATAAACAAATGAAAAAAATTGCAACTGTTCTTTTGATTTCAACGTTTCTTGTTTCAACACATGCCTTGGCAACAATGAACAATATTTATAACATTATTCAGCAACAGTTTTCTCCTCAACAATCAAGAGTTGAAAACTCATACTTAAATACCCTTGATTTAGAGTCCCCTTATCGTTGCAAAATTGATGGTGAACACAATCAAAATATATCAACAACAATTCCCGTTAATTTGAATGATTTTAAGCTCACGAAAGCATCTCCTTCAGATCCGTTACCACGCTACGAAGTCAACGGATATACATTTAAAAATCAAGCTTTAGATGAAGCCATTCAAACCCTTGTAGATGAAGCAGGTATTTCTGTTTATACGCAAGATAAAGCTTATCCAACTTTGTCAGCTAAAAATGTATATGGAGATTTGGAATCTGTTGTCGATGCCCTCAGCCAAAACGGCGAAGTATATTATTCTTATAATGAAGCAAGCAAAAAACTTTATATTTCAAGACAAGCTGATTTCACCATTTCTCTACCAAAAAACAGATTGGTTATTTTAGGTGTTTTAGATGCCTTAAGAGGAGCTGGTATTGAAAACATTGTAACCGATTGGAATCAAGGTATTTTGAGATTAACTCTTTCTCGTAATGAAGAAAAAACAGTAAAAGATTTAATCGAAAGCATTCAAACAAATGGGGAAATGCTTGTTGCGGATACTCAAGCATATCATCTTTCTTCCTTTGCCGATTGGAATAAAATTTTATATACCTATGGGCACGATAACATTTTTTCCGCAACAAACGGGTTGCAAGGGAAATTACTTGTTTTAAATAGCGCTTCCCAAAGCAACTCTTTTCTCAAAGCCACTCAAACTGCAAACACTTTAAATTTATTAAGTGAAGGAATCAGCGTTGTCCCCAATGGTTGGAGAATGTTTTTTGATATTTCAAAATGCGCCGTTAAAAACTCACCTGCTCCGCATTTAAGTTTAAGTATTAATCCAAAAATGGATTCAGATTCCAAAATTGAAGCATTGATTACGCTTAACACACAACAAGGAGAAATTTCTTCGTTCAGTATAAATGCCGCTCTTAATGATGAATTGGCTATTATTGGTATTCCCAATATTGCAATCGGGGGTGAATTACTTGTTTTAGTAAAATTAAAACTCATTCGTTTGGTAGGAGAAAACTAATGACAGAACAAAATAAACCGGTTAACCCTTCCGCAGGTATACCTCAACGACAAGGTCAACCCATGCGTCCGGCTCAACATCGACCGACACAAGGCGTCAACCCTACAATGCATAGACCTCAAACACCCGGAAATCCTCCTTTAAGAAGAGGTCCTGCGCCACAAGGTCATCCTTCTCAAGCAGTCAGACAACAGCCTACCGGGCAACATCCACCTCTTAGACAAGGGCAAATACCACCTCGTCAAGGGATGCAACGCACTATGCAACAGCAAAGACCTGTCTCAGGATATCCACAGGCTCAACAAAGACCCACAGGGCACACTCATTCAGTGCCCCCGCAAATCCAAAATCAAATACCGCAACAATCAAGTGGTGTACCAAATAATAATCCGCAGATGGAATCCTCATATCAAAGCATGGAGCTTTCTCCGCTTCAATCATTTTTATCAAATTCAAGGAATTTGGCTTTTATTTTAATGGGTGCAATTATTTTTGGTATTTTACTTGGGGCTCTTATGTTTGGGGGATCATCACAACCGGTTAAAGCAGGATTGCAAAACGTTGTGCGAAACCAAGATATTCGTCAAAAATTACCTCTTTGCGGACGCGTCGTGAAAGGGCAAGCCTGCGTTCTTTATATCATGAATGCAACCAGATATGATCAGTTAGCAGAAAACTTCTTTAATGATGCTTTAAAACTAACTGAAGTTCCTGAACAAAGAATAAAATGGGCAAATCCAAAATACGCTAAGCACCGGATCCCACCAGGAGCTTTCGCAGAAATTTTTATTCCAAGTTTAAGATAACTAAAGCCCTCGTTTGTGAGGGCTTTTTTTGATGCGCTCAATAAAAAATAACCTGTTTTGACTCAAATAAATGGGAAGCTAGAATGTTTTTTTAGCTAAAAAAAGCCACTTATTTAATTAAAAGGCAAAGTGCAAAACTTTTTTCTCCATTAAAAGTGTCCATATTTATTTCAAAAAATTTTCTCACTTTATTTTTTTTAACGGTCATTTTAAGTAGCTAAAATCAAGACTAGCCCCCCATTAAAAGCTTTCTTTTGTTTATTTTAGCAGATTCAAAGCTTTTAATAGGAAGCTAGAATGTTCTTTTA
>JAFXIF010000001.1 GCA_017533325.1 Alphaproteobacteria bacterium | reverse complement strand
GATATGGGAGGTGCATGGACAGAGTTTGCCGTTGGAGGCACTTATAAACTAAACAAAAACACGGCTCTTTATGGCGAGTTTGCCACCAGCAAGGGAACGGACCTTACCAACCCCGTTCAATGGAGTTTAGGTTTAAGGTTTAGTTTTTAAGATAACAAAAAAAGCGAGTCATTTGACTCGCTTTTTTTATTACTCCTGTTTAAGGTTTTTTAAATAAATTGCAATGGCAATGACCTTGTTCTTCAATTTCTCTTTCATGTTCCCCACAAGGGCAAAATCCACGAGAAACATCACAAGGGCAACAGCCTTTACAAGCATTTAAACAACGATTAATAATGCGATCAGCAAATGGTGTTAATTCATATCCTTTTGCTTTTGCATACAACTCGGCTGCATGTTTAAAATGAGCGTTATTGTTCAAAATTTCTTCTTCTGTCATTTTATACTCCTTTAATTTACAAGACAAAAATATTTATTAACAGCAATGAAAGAGCCGCATAAAAACCGGCAAAAATATCATCACTCATCACGCCAAAGGCCCCAACGATTTTTTTATCGTAAAATGAACAAGGCCAAATTTTAACAATGTCAAAAAACCTGAAAAAAGCAAATCCCAAAATTAAATTAAGCAATGAAAGAGGCCAAACCGCCGAAACAAAAACAAATGTCATCAACTGACCGGCCGTTTCGTCAATCACAACCGACCCCGGATCTTTATCTTCACTTGTTTTCAAAACTTCGGCCGTTGCCCATATTCCAAGCAAATAAACCAAAACGGTTACACTCCAAAGGCCGATAAAGCCAAGTGGATAAACCACCGCCACTAAAGGCAAAGAGCAAAAGGAACCAACCGTCCCCGGCGCAAATTTGCTTTTTCCGGAATAAAAGAAAGTGGCAATTATTTCAGCAATTTTATTCTTTTTTAACATTGTTTTACCTTTATCC
This sequence comes from Alphaproteobacteria bacterium, assembly GCA_017533325.1. Lineage (GTDB taxonomy): Bacteria > Pseudomonadota > Alphaproteobacteria > CAAHEQ01 > UBA3637 > RGIG4140. The sequence continues at coordinate 15,454 of JAFXIF010000001.1, read as the reverse complement.
TTTAGCAACAGCAGTCACAATTTTCGGCTCATCTTCACTGGAATCTTCGTCAATTAAGCGTTGTTCAGGCAAATCATCAACCGTCAAAGTTTCCTCTTCAACAACAGGAATTTCCTCTTCAATCCCTTCTTGAAAGCTCGGATTAAAATCAGCCCCCTGCTCTTCATTAACTGACACCTCTGGCAACGGCGCTTGAGCATCGTTATCTGCCACAGCGTCAGGTAATGGTGGTGTTGGCAAAGCGCTATCCGCTCCTGATTTTGCATTGTTCTCCTCCCTGTTTTGTGATTCTTTTTGAGTTGTTGCAGTGTTCTTGGTATTAATAGAGGCAGCCACTTTCAATGGCACTTTTTCCAATTTAACCAATGACGGATCTTGTTCTCCTTCTTTCAAATCGAAATAAGCAGCAATGAAAGAGGCAAAATCAACAATGTCATTCTTTGGCTGTCCTTCATTAAAATAAATCAAATGAATCCCATGTTTTTTAAAATATTCAACCGTTTGTTTGGCATTTAATAAACGTCCGTCCGTTAAACAAATAACCTTGACAACTTCAGATCCGGGTTCGGCCCGTTCAAGCGCTTCGGAAGCTTTCACCAAGTCTTCGGCCATTTTTTCCATAACGGTTTCTTGAGAATACCAAGCGCTTTGCAAAACATCATCCGTAAAATCAACCGACCAATTCGCCCCTTTCGCATTCACAATTTCAATCATCATAGCGCGAGCAGCTGTTGAAATAGCCATCGGCACTTTATGACCCTCAAGCAAAATATGTTGGAAGATTTCAACTTGAAATTTGCGCGCAATCACAGCCATTTGTTTAATCATATTTAAAACATTTTTATGGCTCTTATTTTTGTTTTCAGCGTCCGCTTTCTTTTCTTGCCCCGGTAATTGTGGCGCAACATATTTTGACATTTGAATTGTTGACGGCATGGCGCGCGGTTTGGCATATTGCGGTTTATCTTTTTTAATATCCAAAGCGCGTTTAACAACCGTTTTTGGCTTTGGTTTAAATGCAAAGATACTCCACTTTACTTTAAATGACATAAACAACCCGATAAAATAAAGCGGAATCCAAGAAATCATCATCATAACAAGTAAAACATCCGGAAGCGTTCTAATCCGCCAATTATAATTCACAAATGCTAAATATTTCTCATGCCAGGCATCCGGTGATAAGAAATTAAAATTAAACAGAACACCCAAACATGGCATGATGTATAAGAAGTAAATCAAAGACCATATCACACCGGATACGGCAAATTTTCCAAGACTTTTCAGCTTTTTATTCACTTTCATACTTTATCCCCTTTTTTTTGGTATACGTGTTTAGTATCTTCTTTTTTTTTATCAAATGCAAGGGATTTTTTTAGGCATAAAGTGTTTTGATATGTGCACTTTCCAAAATACTGGCCAATTCCTCAACCAATTCGTGATTTGGCTCTTTCAGATCCGCTAATTCATATTTTAAACCAAGCTCTTTCCATTTGAACACACCAGACTTATGATAAGGCAATAATTCCACTAATTCAACATTATCATAAGGCTTTAAAAACTCTGCCATTCTTTGAGCATATTCTTCCGTGTCATTCAAACCGGGGACAATCACCCAGCGCACCCATGTTCGAACTTGTTTTTCCTTTAAAAGATTTAAAAAAGCAAAACATTTTTCATTCGTCATGCCGGTTAAATTTTTATGACCCATCGGATCCAAATGTTTCACATCCAGCATCACTAAATCCGTTAAATCAACAACTTTTTTGGTCACTTCATCAATATTCGTTGTCCCGGCGGTATCAAGCGCAATATGAATCCCTTCTTTTTTCAATTTTTCAAAAATCGGCACCAAACTTTCCTTTTGCACCAATGGTTCGCCGCCGGAAAAAGTGACCCCACCTTTTGAAAATGTCATAAAGGTTTTATATTTTAAAATTTCATTCACCAATGTTTTAGCAGGATATGATTTCCCCGATTTTAAATTCCACGTATCGGGATTATGACAATATTTGCATCTTAACGGGCAACCTTGTGTAAAAACAACAAAGCGAATCCCCGGTCCATCAACCGTTCCTGCGCTTTCAAATGAGTGAACTTTTAATTCCGCCTGCTCTAACGTTTTCATCTTTAACTCCTTTTAATTTAGCCCAAATTTAACATAACAAAGATAAAATGTAAAGAATTTTAACGCTTTAGAGCTTTTAAAAACAAAAAAAAGTCACCGACAAAATCGATGACTTTTCTTTTTTTATCCCTTGTTGTTTATTTTAACAACATTTTAAAGTCAACCACAACGGCTCTATCTTTTGTGACCAAAGCCGGGTTGGCGTCAATTGAAGTGATTTGCGGGATTTCAAGAACAACTTGTTGAACTTTTTTAAGTGTTTCAGCCAAAGGACCGACAGCTTTTGGTTCTTCACCTCTGACACCGTTTAAAATCGTTCCGACTTTTGTTTCTTTAATCATGGCATCAAAATCTGAAGCCGGTAAAATGCGAAGTGTTGTATCTTTCATCACTTCCGTATAAATACCACCGGTTCCGAAAACCATGATGCGACCGAAGTTTTTATCTGAATTGACACCGATAATCGTTTCAGTTGCTTTCACAATCATTTCTTGAATAAGAACACTGGCGCCTTTCAATTCAAATTTTTGAATAGAACCGTTCAAACCGTTCCATGCTTCATCAAAACTTGCTTCATCGTTCACATTCAAATAAATTCCCTTCATTTCTGTTTTATGAAGTGCATCCGGTGCTGATAATTTCAACACAACAGGAGCCGGGAAAATATTTTTACAGAAACTTAAAGCAGCTTCGCGATCCGTAAAGTTACCGCTCTTCGGATAATCAATACCATAATGATCCATAATCATATTGACAACATTTTGCGGTAATGAAGCCAAACCTTCATCTTTTGCTGATTGAACAGCTGTCATAATTTCAGCCGGAACTGCTTTTGTTTCAACTTCAACCGTTTGAACCCCGCGATATGCCATTTGAGCTTTCAATAAACCAAGCAATCTGATCACATCAATCGGATATTCATAATTCAAAACTTTATTGGCTTCCAAAATGTCACGGCCTTCTTTCACTTTAACACCGCCGACAAAAACAGCAAAAACGTTCACTGAATTATATTCTTTTGAAACTTTAACGATTGCTTCGGCTGTTCCTGTTGCATCTGTTACCATTTGCGGTGTTAAAAGAACGATAATGTTTTTATATTCGCCTGATTCACAAAGAACTTTTAAAGCAGCTTCATATCTGTCCGCTCTGGCATCACCGATAACATCAATCGGGTTACCAAAAGCAGCTTCTGCCGGTAAAACAGCTTTTAAGGCTTCAATTGTTTTATCAGATGGACGAGCCAAATCCAATCCGTTATCTTCGCAAAGATCGCTGGATAACACGCCAACGCCACCGGCATTTGTTAAAATCGCAACAGAACCGTCAAATTCCGTATGTTTAGCATATTGCAAAACTTCCAAAAGACCGAAAAGTTCTCTTGTTGTATAAGCTTGAATGGCGCCAGAGCCTTTAAGAGCAATTTCAAGAACGCGATAGTTCGGAGCCAATGATCCTGTGTGTGACAAACTGGCAGCTTGGGCTTTTTGAGATTTACCCGGTTCCATAATCACAACCGGTTTTGTTTTTGAAACTTCTTTTAAAACACGCAAAAATTCTTTACCGTTTTTAAGTGATTCCAAATAAAAGATAAAGGCTGTTGTGTTTTTATCGTTTTTAAGAGCATCAAGCAAGCGATCTTCAGCTAATAATGCTTTGTTACCGATTGAAATAAAGTGAGAAAAACCAATTCCTTTTTCACGAGCCCAGTCCATCAAAGCAGAGCAATATGCACCGGATTGAGAAATAAAGGCAACGTTACCTTGTGAAGGGAACCCGTCTGCAAAACTGGCATTCACTTTATCAAATGTTGAGATATGACCCAAACAGTTCGGACCCAACAAATTGATACCGTTTGCCATACATTTTTCAGCAATCGTATCTTCCAATTCATGATTACCGACTTCACCGAAACCGGCCGTAATAATGCTGATGTTTTTTGTTTTGTTTTTAATGGCGTCATCAATAACCGGCATTGTGAATTTAGCAGGAACGACAACAACAACCAAATCAATCGCTTCAGGCAAATCAGCAACAGAAGCATAACAAGGTTTTCCATAAAGTTCCTGACCGGCACATTTCGGGTTGATGGCATATAAATTACCTTCAAAACCGGCATCAATCACATTATTAAAAACAACGGCACCCAATTTGCTCGGGTCATTTGAAACACCGACAACGGCAATGCTTGACGGATTAAAAAATGAATCAAGTGACATAAAATCTCCTTTCTTTATTGATGTCATTTTTAAGGTCCTTATCCTATCCGACCTTTTTGCGCAAGACTATACAAAAAAATAGCTTTTTTGTCAAGAGGACTTTTCTTTTTTTTAACTCCTAAAAGAGCTTACTTTTCTTCTAATACATAAAAACAATTTGACGCTTTTTTTATTTTAATGTATAATAGTTTATATAATAAGGAGTATGCCCATGAATATAGATAACAGCTATTGCCAAGAACAATATTATCTTGAAAGAAGTAACGACAGAAACGGTCATGTAATCGATATGCTTATCATGCATACAACCGAATCAAGTTCTTTTCAATCAACGGCCAGCACTTTTATGCATCAAAAAAATCCGCCTGTAACGGCGCACTATGTGATTGACAGAGACGGGAAAATTTATCGTTTTTGTCCGGAAGAAAGAGCTGCCAATCATGCAGGAAAAGGCTCTTGGCGCTTGGCAACGGGGGAAGAAATCAGAAACTTAAACCAACGCTCTATCGGCATTGAGTTTCAATGTGGCCCCGGTGAAGAAATCACTCCGCAACAAGTGGCTGCCGGTCTTTGGTTAACAAAAGATATCATGAGAAGAAACCCTCATATTCGTCCTGAAAACGTTGTCGGGCATTCAGATGTGGCCGGCACCCGCAAAACTGACCCCGGTTTAAGCTTTCCTTGGGAACTTTGGGTGGAAAACGGTTTAGCCGCCAATCCGACCAGAAGGGGAAATGATGGCCGGTCTTCAACAATGAGTCCCGAAATGCGTTTAGCCTATCAACAAGGTTATTTTAACGTTAATAATTATGCCTTTGAGGGATCAACGCATAACACTCTTGGCACTTCACCGGGGCAATTAGCACAGGCAGAGGCACAATATCAAAATCAGGCTTTACAAGAAGCTAAAAACAATCAATCTTCTTCCGAATCAATCGGCTCAAGCCTTGTCGGAATGCTTTTAACCGCCGTTTTGAGTAAAATTACCGGAAACAGTGCCATTTCAAACACTTTGGCAAGCGCCGCTATGAAATCCATCACAGATGAACCTTCTCAATCAAAAGAAACGGCTATTGCCTCGACACAAGATAACAAAAATAATTCATTAGGATAAGAAAAAAAACACCCGCAACTTATTTGAACGCGGGTGTTTTGATATCTATTGTTTTTCAAGCATTTTTTCTTTATATTTTTTATAATAATAAAGAGCGGTTCTGGCACTTTTATCTTGAATTAAAGCATCTGCCCGATGCTCAATCAAAACACCGGCAACTCGCTTCATTCCTTTTTGAGCAGCAAACATCAAGGGCGTTTGCCCATACACAGTTTGTTCATTCACATAACAACCATTTTCAATCAGGAAAAAGCTCATTTTTTCATCTTGATTTAAAATCGCATAATGAAGCGGTGTAAACATTTCATTGTCCTTAACATTAAGGTTCATACCGCTTTGAATCAACAATTTAACAGCTTCAAAATTCTTTTTTTTAACGGCTAAAAGCAACAAATTGACACCGAATTTATTTTTATAAGAAGTATCCACCTTTAAATCCAGCAAAAGCTTAACAATTTTATTCCTTTTTGAAGAAACCGCTTGCCAAAACGCTTCTTGAAGTGCCACGGAAGTTTTCAGCTTACTCTTTTTTAAAATCATTTCATTTAATAAACGCGCCATATCAAAATCAACAACTCGTTTTAAAACGCTTTCTCCCGTGATAAAAGCATCCGGAATTTGAACCCCTGCTTTTAATAATAAAAGCGCTGCCTCTTCTTGCTGATGCCAAACAGCCGATGAAAAACAAGAAACCCCTTTAAAAGGCGTATCCAATTTTTTAACAGGGAGCGCCTCAATAAAAAACTTTAAAATATCCGTTTTTCCAAGCTTAACCGCTTCATATAACGCCATTGTCCCTAAAATGCTTTCAACAGGGGACACCTTGCGTTTGGTTAAAAATGAAACCAAATCAACATCCCCTTCTCTCACCGCTTGAATCATTCGTTCACTGTAAATCGGCATATTCGAAAGATCACTGCTGTTTTTTAACAACATATTATAAATATTTTGATTACCCAAAAATTTGGCAATTTTAACAGCTTCTGAAGCAAGCCCCACCTCCGGCAATAAACAAGAAATAAAAAACAAACTTTTGCTGTTTGCTTCTTTATTCTCAAGAGATTGAAGCGCCAAAACATAAAGAGGCGTTTTCGTTATCTTTTTTTGAGAATCTTTTGAAACAACCTCCCCTAAATCAACTAACGGATCAGCCCCCATAAACAAAAGTTTTTTTATAAAATTCACCTGATTGGATAAAATCGCCTCACTTAAAGCGGACGTTTGATGGCAAACAAAATTCTCATTAAAGCGAACCAATCCCTCATCTCTTGCTTCTTTTAAAACAATAAATGTTTCATAGGCTTGACTTCGAACGCTTTGAATCAACGGCGTCAACCCCTCCTCATCTTCAAAATCAAGAGAGGGCAAAACCTTTAACCGAAGTAAATTTAAAACGCCTTTAAAATCATTTTCTTTCACTTTTTGACTTAAAAGAGTTTTTACCTCACTCTCACAATCCTTTAACAAACAATTGCGAACAGCTTCTTTATCTTTATCACCACAAATACGAAGCGCTTGTTGAATCAATTCTTTTTTATCAACCACTTCTCTTAGCTTTTCAATCATTTCAATGCGCCCTAAATCAACACTAACGGATAACGGCGTCATATTTAAAGAGGTGCAATCTGCCGAAACAGAGCGCAGTTTTTTATTCATTTTTGCAATATTTCTGCCAACAGGAGCCATGGGCGAAGCCCCTAACAATAAAAGCTTTTGAAAATAATCAAAATGATTCAACATAATGGAATAAGCCAAAAAATTCAAACCGTTTTGAACGGGCGCATCTAAATTAACAGACGCTTTTCCTTCCAAATATTTTTGCAAAATCAAGGAAAAAAGTTCATCATTCTTTTTTTTGATTGCAAAAATCAAACTGTTCACCCAATCGGGCGAGTCACTTTTTAACTCATCCGATCGGATAACTTTTATAACCTCCTCTACTCCCATTTCCGTCAAAAATAATTTATCGCGCACGCATCAAACCTTCCTTAATCAAAACGCTTAATTTTCAAGCATCATATCCAAATAAAGCATTTTTGTCAAGATTTCATCAAAATAATACGTTTTTTAATTATCTTTTTTTCTCTTTATGTTGACAAAAGAGTGAAACCCTGTTAAAATATTACAATAAGAAAAAAAGGAGGCATTTTATGGCAAGTAACAATTTCTCAAGCACTCTCAGAGAAGCAAACTCAACTTTAACACAAGCAGGCAGAGTGGCTGATACAGCCGGCGATATCGCAAGCACACTTGGTGTCGGCGCTCTTTTTTCAGGTGCAACATCCGGTATTGGAATGGGTGCAGGTGCCGCAACTACGGCTAGCACACTCGCAGCAACAAATTTGCAAGGCGGACAACCGCAAGCTGCAAATCCTTCGGTTTTATCCGGTGGAACTCAAATTATTAACGGCAAAAAATATTTCATTAATCCGGCTCCAAAAGGAACAAGATTGATTATTCCGGCACGTTTAAGCTCAACCGGTCAAGAAAGATATATCGGTGCGCATGTTCTTGAAAGCATCATGAATTTTCATCAAGGCAAATCAAATTGTGCCAACATGATTATTTTTAACAATCAAAATCAACCGTCAGCCACATTTTATGACTTTGGCCCTAACGGTGAAATTTATCTCAAAGGCACAACAACCCAAATTAAATTTGACCAAAACGATCCGCCCGTTCAATTAAGCGAAGCCGAATACATGAGCATTGTTCAATCGCTCAATCAAAATCCAAATGATGTCACTTATTTTAAAACAACGGCAGACAAGGGGGACGCTGAAAATTCAAAAGCCTCTGAACCCTCTTGGTTCAGCCGAAACTGGTGGAAAATTTTGCTTGGATTGGTGATTGCCGGCGGTATTGCCTGGGGAGGTATCGCACTTCATGACCGCAAAAAAGAAAAGGATGAAGAAAAAGAATTGAAGGTCATCGCTACACAAACAGACACTCAAAACAACAACGTCAATACAGCAAGCGAACCTCAAGTTCAAGCGCAAGCTCAAGGCCTTTCTTCAGCGCAAAATATAACCAATCAAACATCAACCCAACCGATTATAACAACTCAAAATTCAAATTCCTTATAACAAATCAAGGAGTTGAATTTTTTTGTTTGCTAAACGGCTTTTTTTGTGATAAAATAAGATTAATAATATTAAACAAACCAATTTAGGAGGTATATAATGGGAGAACCAACAACAAATACAACAACAACTGATGCATCAGCTCAAGCTCAACATCAATCAGAGCGCGCTGCAAATGAAGCAGCCGGCGCAACAGCTCCAAGTGTCACAACCCCTGAACTCGAGGCAGTTGTCGGGGCTGACGGCAAACCGGTTGAAACGATTAAATTGCCAAACGGTATTGAAGCAACAGTTTGCGGAAAAGATCCTAAAACAGGTCAATATATTTTAACTTGTCCGGACACACCGGAAAACCGCGCTAAATACCCCGGCAATCCAAAAAAGGTTCAAGGAGTAAGAAACTCAAGTCCGACTGTTGCAAATGCCGTTCAATTTAACCGTAATGCCCAAACGCCGGATGGAAAAGGTTTATTAACAATCACTATCCAAGGTAAACAAGGCGAACCGGCCTCTTTGGCTGAATTAACAAAAGCTGCAAAAGCTCAAAATGGCGGTTTAATGCATATTGTTGATAAAACAAGAGAAAACGAAAACGCAGCACAAGCTGAATCTAAAAAATCAAGTTTCTGGGATTCAAGCAAATCTTGGTGGGATCCATCAGGGTGGAAATTTTGGGCAGCACTTTTAACAACACTTGGATTGGCAACTCTTGGTATTTTGGCTTTCCGTAAAGGTGGCTGGCTCAATCCGAATGATCCACCTGTTAATCCGGTCACACCTCCAAGTCCAGATCCGGAACCAACACCGGACAGACCGGGAATTGACATTCCTGAAAATGAAGATGAATGGACTAATAATAATGATGATAACACAAACACTGGGAATACAACCCATATTCCGTCAAATGTTGTCACAGGTCAAGGAAGCATAACAGAAACATTAACTGGCAGTGCAACTGTTGTTCAAGATGGAACAACAAGTGGCCACACTTCCAGATTCCCAAGTATAGGCCAAGATAAAGATTATTAATTTATCAAAAATTTTTAGACAGCCGTTCAAATATGAGCGGCTGTTTTTTTTATCTTTTTTTTAATTCCTCAAAAATATTTTTTAATTTAAAAACATCAATGGGTTTTAATAAAATGTCAAAAAAAATTTTTTCCAGTTCTTTTTTTTCTTTTTGACTAAACCCCTTCCCTGATAAAAGAATAATTTTTTTATTTTCATACCTCTTTATCTTTTTAATTTTTCTTGCCAAATCAACACCATTACCATCCATCAAATAAAAATCTGTCACGATTAAATGAAATCCCCTCTTTTTGTCATGAATAACCTTTAATGCCTCCGAGTAAGAAACACAAATAAACACGTTAAATCCTGCTGAAAGTGCAATTTCTCTTATTAAAACAGCACTTAACCAATTATCTTCGACAATTAAAATATCGCACATAAAAAACCCCTTTTAATTCATATAAAAGGAGTTTTCTTTGTTTTAAAGTATTCTAAAAGATAAATTTATGCACTTTGTTCTTCAGCTTCTTTTTCTTGTTTTTTAACTCTTGGTTTTCTTTTAGGTTTTTCTTGTTTTTGAGAGGTCTCGTCAACTAAATCAACCACCTTCTCTTCTTCTTTTTCACTCAAAACCTCAATCACCTCTTCTTGCGGAGCTTCAAGAATTGGCAATTCATCTTTCATTTCTTCAATCGGTTCTTCTTTAACCGCTAAAACATTTAAATTTTGTTGTTGATTATTATTCCCGCGCATTTGCTGTTCATTTTGAATGGCTTGATTTTGAAGGCGAATATAATGGTCAGCATATTGCATACAAGTTTGCGCCAAAACAATATCACTTTGCATCATGGCATCTTTGGCCGCAATCTGATATTTTTCAAAAAGTTGAAGCGCCGTTCCTCTTAATTTACCGCAAGGACCGGAACTTTCCAAGACAGTGTTACGTGTGATTAATTGACGCGCATTGCGATTATTAAAGCGCCCGTTATTAAAACGTTTTTTTTGATTTTGTTTCATATTGCCTCAAAATAAAATATGATTGATTTATAAAATATAAATAATAAAAAATAAAGTCACCCGGAAAAACCTGATGACCTTATTTTATCAAAAATATTTCTGTTTTGCAAGAAAAATATTCGTTATTGACAATTACCGGTTGGACAAGGCGGTAAAACCTGACCGGCAGGCGCTTGAACAACAACTTCTCTTTGTTGAACATAAGAAGGTTGCTGTTGCATACGAACGGCTTGTTGACGAATGTATGCCGGCGCTCTTTCAACCATAACCGGTTGGTTCACAACAACAGGTTTTTGAACAACAACAGGTTGTTCCACAACAACCGGTTGACGAACCGTCACATTTCTTTGAACCGTAACCGGATATTCAATAGAAACAGGATATTGTCTTACAACCGGATATTGAACTTTAACCGGTGATTGCTTGTATTCAATGCTTGAAATTCTTGAAGGACAATTACTTCCGGCAACACAACCGACTTGAGCCGGAACAGCTCTTGGTTGAACGGCTGGAGCCGGTAAAACACGACCGGCATTTTGCGGGATCATAACCTGACCTTTTATCTGATGAACCGGATAACCGTTCACCGGCTCAACCCCTTGGACCGGTTGAGGCATATATCTCGGATCAACATTTGGTGCAGCAACTTGAACTTGTTGAACAGGTTTTCGAATCCCGTGTCGCATCAAAGCATCAGCATTCGGGTGGCGATATGTTTTCACATCCGTTTTAACGGAATTATCAATTTCATCCAACGGCGTATACCCATTCATAACAATCTCATTTTGTTTTGAATAAGTTGTTTCCGTTCTAGAAACAACAGGGCCTTGCTCTGCCTGAACGGCAAAAGCGGAAAACATCCCTGCTGCAACGATTAAAGAAAAGGCTGTTTTTTTCATAAATAGGTCCTCCAATAAGATTCCAATTTAGAATTTACACAATAACAACTTAAAAATCAAGTATTATTCGGCAATACCCAAAAGTTTTTTATATTCTTCTCTCAAATATTCCGTTTCAGCGCGATCAGCCGGTGTCATTTTTCTTAATCTTAAAATCTGACGCATTACTTTGACATCAAATCCATTCCCCTTTGCTTCAGCAAAAATTTCACGCACATCAGCACCTAACTCTTTGCGTTCTTCTTCTATTCTTTCAATTCTTTCGATATAAGAAGCCAGCTTTCCCCCTTCGGAAGTGACTGTTGAAATAACATCATCAGACATTTTTTTGTTCCTTTCTTATGATTTTTTTGAAACTGCAACCGCTATCACTTTGTTCAAATCAGCTTCCGAACAAAGACCAAGGGTCACAGGGTTTTTCGGATGAATATTTTGAATATTTTTATGAGTGCGTTCCCGAATGGATGTAATTGTTGTCTTTGTTGTTCTGAGCAATTTTACAATCTGTGCATCGGAAACTTCCGGATGGTTCTTTACAATCCAAGCAATGCCCGCCGGTCTGTCTCCCCTTTTGGCATTTGAAAGATATCTGGAACCTTTGTTGAGCAAACGTTCAACTTCTTCATTTTTAAGAAGTTCTAAACGTGCATCAGCATCTTTTTCGCATCTTTGAATTTCTTCTAATGTTAACTGATTATTTAAAATCGGATTAAATCCCATAATGTTTGAAGCCACATCCCCATCGGCAATGGCTTGAATTTCTAAAAAATGCATACCGCAAAAATCAGCGATTTGTTGGAATGTTAACGCCGTATTTTCAACTAACCAAACAGCTGTTGCTTTTGGCATTAAAGGAAGTTTCATAATTATACCCTTTCATAAAATATGTTAAGATTTTTCGTTGAGTATATCAAAATATTTTTTAAAAGGCAATAAAAAATAGTGACACAAAAAGAATATTTTGTTATGGTAATTTTGTTTTTGACATAACAACTTAAAATAAGGAAGAAAAATGAAAAAATTTTTATTAGCAGCTTTTTTATCCTGCACCCTTTTAAGCACACAATCAAATGCCGGACTTTACACAGGTCTTGGCATCGGCGCGGCCTTTAATGACGGCAGCCAAACAACAAAAGATTTCAGATCAAGTTTTAAAAATTCCCCCGCTTATTCATTAACTGTCGGTTATGAATTACCGCTTTTATTAACGGATGTGCGCGTTGAAGGCGAATATTTAAGAATGAAACCGGAAATTAAAAACTCTGGCCACGCAACAATAGACGCCTTTTTGGTAAACGGCTATGCCAATGTTCCTCTGGCACCCCTTCCCCTTATCGATCCTTATGTCGGGTTAGGTCTCGGATTAACAAGATTTGAACATGAAAATTCACCCGTTTACCAACTGATGCTGGGTGCCGAATACGAACTTCCCTTTATGCCCGCAACCATTGGCGCCGAATACCGCTATTTTAAAATCACGCAAGATGGCGGTAGCAGAGGAGAAATTTCTAAATTACACAGCAACATTTTAATGATGAAATTCAGATACGAATTTTAAAATCTTTATTAAGTCCACAAAAAAAACACGTCAAATGAAAAATTTTGACGTGTTTTTTATAATAAAATCAACATATAGCAAAATATTTTAAAACAAAGCATTTTTTTAATTGACTCTTTTCATATTTTTTGTTTATTATGAATTTTTTTCTAAAATTAAAGAATTGGAGTATAAAAACATGGACAAAGCAACCGCAAATAAAGAAGAATTAACCTCCCTTTTACAAAAAGAAATCAAAAACATATATTTTTATCCATACACTAAATTATCTCCGACAATTCTTAAAATTAAAACTCTTTTAAGTAAAGGGGCCGATATTAACTCTCAAGATGAAAAAGGCAACACTCTTTTGCATCACATTGTAGCTTCTAATCAACTGAAAGCTTATAATGCCTATATTAAGGAAAATTTACCGGCCAACCCACTTGAAAAAACCAAACACCTTTTAGATTTATCAACAGTTTTATCTTCTTATTTGCCAAATCCTTTTATTCAAAACAAAACCCAAGAAACACCTTTTGATTTAGCCACTAAAAAAAATTCAAAACGAGAAAGACAAACGCTTTCAACTTATGAAAATGCCTATAGCTCTTTTATAAGTGAAAAACAAATAAATTTAATCAGTTATAATCATACACCTATATTCATTTTAAAGGCTTCAACCTATAATCAAACAAGACAACGAGATTAAAAAACTTTTTTAATCAAATTTTTTTTGACATCCCCAAAAAAGAAATGTAGTATAAAGAAAACAATATTTTAAAAAGGGGATTTTGGTTATGAATATGTTTACAGACGCTTCAAGGGAAGCTCTTACACAAGAAGAACTTTCTTTTCAAAAAAAATATAAAGACAAAGGAATTGAAATTGTTCCGCCGGCCATTGCCTTTAAAAACGGCGATTATGACTACGAAAAACGTAAAGAACTTTTGAAAACTTTATCTGTAAATCATCTTTTAATTATCGCGGCCGCAAATAAATCCGGCATGTGTGTTGCGGCTGAAAATTTTATTTTCACACCCCCTCAAACTATGGAAGAATTAAACAGCGAAATCAATGCTGCTTTAAAAGCATTGGTTCGAAAAGTTTTCTCTTAAAAACATCTATTTACAGAGTGTTTTTTGACAAAAAATAAAAATCATGATATAATTTACATTAAGTGAAATTTAAATAGAGGGGGATGCGCCATGACAACAGCTGAAACAACGACAACACAAACACCGGAAACAGTTCAACCACAGACACCGGCGCCAACTGACCAAGAAACAAAACAACCAGAACAACCAAAACCCATTCCTTCCCCGATTGAGCAAGTTTTTCTTGAAAACCAAGAGGAATTTCAAGCAGCCGGTTTAACAGCAAAAGCTTTATCCGTGCAAGCACCTGAAGGCGCTCAACTTGCAGGAAAAGAAGCCCTTGAAGCTTTACCGGAAGAAAAAAGAGAGGCCGTGCAAAAAGCAATGGCTGAAGGGTATTTTATCACTGTTGACGGACAAACTTTCAGCCCGCCGAAAGAAGGTGTTGAACGTCGCGAAAAAAGAGAAACATTAACACAAGCTGCCCTAGATGGTGGAAGTGAGCAACTTGTTGCTGCGGGGCTTTGGGATAAAGAAACAAACATGCCCAGCTCAAATGCCCTCGACAGAATGCATGTTAAAACAAATGATAACGCTGACATTTCATCCAACGATGAAGAGGATCGAAAAGCCGAAGCCCTTCTTTCCGGTTATCGGGTTGAAGGTGACTGGTGGGAAAGAAACAAAGACTGGTTAATTCCGTTGCTTCTTGCTTTGGCAGGAACCGCTCTTGGATTTGCTTTAAGTCATCTTTTTGATTCTAAAGACGGAAGTGGGCATACAATAGCCAACAACCTCATTGACAAAGCAACAACCACTGAAAATAAGGAACAATCCCAAGAAGGTGGTAACAATAATCAAGGCCAAGAAGGTGGCAATAACGGGCAAAACCAAGAAGGTGGCAATAACGGGCAAAACCAAGAGGGAACAAGCCCACAATCTCCAAATGTTTCGGGAGCCCTTGAAGGGGCCGGTCAACAGTTACCTACAGAGAATCCGGGCCAATCCAACAACCCCCGCCAACCAGTAAATCTTGGTGGGCGCGGAGGTAACTAAAAAAAATAAATAATGCCGACAAGGGAAAAAAATTCTTTTGTCGGCAAATTTTTTAAAGCTACATTTATTTTTTTCTTGCATTTTATTTAAAATAAATGTATAAACAATAAAAAATTGGATTGGGGACCGAGTGGTTGGCGAGTGGTGGCGACCAACGGAAGGCCCACGAGAGATGTCCGCTAGGACAGTCCCGCAAGGGATAAAATCTTTGATTTTACAAGGCGCACGTCGGGGCGCCGAAACCACAAAACTCCGACGGTGAATGATATGGATAGGTGGCCGAGTGGTTGGCGAGT
>JAFXIF010000009.1 GCA_017533325.1 Alphaproteobacteria bacterium | reverse complement strand
TCATGGCAAAAAGTATTCAAGCTGGTGGTTCTCAAGCTATGTCTTTTGGTAAAAGTAAAGCTAAAATGCTTTTAGATAGCAAAGTTAAAACAACTTTTAAAGATGTTGCAGGTATTGACGAAGAAAAGAAAGAATTAGAAGAAATTGTAGATTTCTTAAAAAACGGAGACAAATACATTAAACTTGGCGCTAAAATTCCAAAAGGTGTACTTTTAATAGGCCCTCCAGGTACTGGTAAAACATTGATGGCAAAAGCAGTTGCAGGAGAAGCAGGTGTACCATTCTTTTCAATAAGTGGTTCTGATTTTGTTGAAATGTTTGTGGGTGTTGGTGCAAGCCGTGTTAGAGATTTGTTTGAACAGGCTAAAAAACATCAACCTTGTATTATATTCATTGATGAAATTGATGCTGTAGGTCGTCAACGTGGCGCAGGTATGGGCGGAGGACACGATGAGCGTGAACAAACTCTTAACCAATTGCTTGTCGAAATGGATGGGTTTGAAACAAATTCAGGGATTATTTTAATTGCAGCAACGAACAGACCGGATGTTTTAGATCCTGCTCTTTTAAGACCGGGACGGTTTGACAGACAAATCGTTGTTTCCAATCCGGATATTAATGGAAGGGAAGCAATTTTGAATGTTCATGTGAAAAAAGTTCCGTTAGCACCAAATGTTTCTTTACCCCTTATTGCCAGAGGAACGCCCGGGTTTTCGGGTGCGGATTTGGCAAACTTGGTGAATGAAGCTGCTCTTTTGGCTGCCAGAAGAAATAAAACAATGGTAACCATGCAAGAATTTGAAGATGCCAAAGATAAAGTGATGATGGGATCTGAGAGAAAATCGCTTGTTATGGATGAACAAGAAAAGAAAATGACGGCTTATCATGAAGCAGGTCATGCGATTGCTTCTCTTCATTTGCCCGAATCCGATCCGCTTCATAAGGTTACGATTATTCCAAGAGGAAGAGCCTTGGGTGTTACCATGCAATTACCTGAAAAAGATAAATATTCTCAAAGCATGACTTATTTAAAATCAAGATTAAGTATCTTGTTTGCCGGTCGTTTGGCGGAAGAAATGATTTTCGGGAAAGAAAAAGTTTCAACCGGTGCCAGTAACGATATTCAAGTTGCTACCACGATTGCAAGAAAAATGGTTAGTGAATGGGGTATGAGTGATGTGATGGGGCCGATTGCTTATGATGAACCGGAAGGGGAAGTCTTTTTGGGATATAGCATTTCAAAAAGAAAAAATGTTTCCGATTTAACAGCTCAAAAAGTTGATGAAGAAATCAGAAAAATTATTGATGAAGCCTATCAAAAAACGCGTCAGATTTTAACGGATTATAAATCAGAATTAGACGCTTTGGCTTTAGGACTTGTGGAATATGAAACATTGTCCGGTGATGAAATTAAAGACCTTTTGGAAGGTAAAGAAATTCGTGTTCCGACAATCAATGAAGCGCAAGCAAAAGCAAGAGCCAGTGTTCCCTCTGTTGGTGAAGTTTCAGAAGAGATTGAAGAAAATGTTGATATTTCAGAACTCTTTAATCCGAAAGAAAATATAACCGCTCTTGGAAAAAAGCCTTTGGTTAAGAGACCGGCGAAGAAAAAAACTGATAAAAAATCCTAATAAGAAAAAGCACTCTTTACCGAGTGCTTTTTCTTTATGCTTTATGATTTTTTCTTTCTCTCATTTGCTGTTTTACAAATTAACAAATTGATGAGGAGGAGTAAAACAATTGTTAACAAAAAGCCAATTTTAATTGTGGTGAAAAAATCTATTAACATTAATGGTATGAAAGCAAATGTGTTAATATAAAGCGTTTGCCAAAAAGTTGTTTTATAAAATAAGGCGATAAACCAATGTAAAAGAGCGGTGTAAAACAAGATTATTGCATAGAATACAAAAAATAAACTGATTGTTAATATACATGCCAAAACTGGTGTTATATATCCTTTTATGTAATCGTATGACGTTTTAATAATATCTTTATCAAGAACTCCATTTATGTCATTTTTAAAACAATCTACACTTTTTGTTGTGAGGACAGAATGCACACATTTTCTGCTGAAATATACGCCAACATCGGAAAGGGAGCTAAGATCAAGTGTATCCGAGCGAGTATCTAAAACTATTTTGACTGGTATATTTTCTATAGATAAAACGTTTTCAATTTGCGGTGAGTCATGGTATATTAATGGAGCCGGAATAAATAATGTTTCACTAATCAATGTATTTTGAGGTTGAATGATTTCTCCGTTTTGGATTGCTATAGGCAAAAAATTGTTTACCCTTTGATTAATATGCGGAACTATTTCTCTTGATATATTAGAGGTCAGTGTTGCGCCAAAAGCAGATATAAACAATGTGATAAAAAGTAATGCAATTGGTCCAAGCCATTTTTTTGATAACAATGTTTTCATATTTTGTCTCCCAAATTTTTTAATGTTTTTATTTTATAATATATGTAAATAAAAAAATAACAATTAAAAAAATATTTGATTGGGATAGTTATTAACTAAAGATTTTTAATTGATTCAATGATAAGGTCAAAGAATTCTTTTTTATTGACGGAACGGATAACATTTACCATGACTCCATTCTCATCAATAATTGTTCTTCCTTTGGTTCCGGTCATATTAATTTTAAGTGGAAGCATTTCTGTTTTAAAAATATCCGGTTCAATCTCATAAGCAACGGCAACGGCGTCATGAATTGCGCGGACAGGGTCAGTTTTACTTTGTTTTAAATTTTTATAATCTTCTTCATCTTCTTTTCCGATTGTTGATAACATATCGGCGATCAGATGGGATTTAAGCGTATTGATTAATCGAATGGATTTATCCACCTCTTGATTATAAAGGACATCTCTTGTGATGTCCAATCCGATTAAATTGATTTTTTTGATGCCGGCATTGAAAACAATTTGAGTTGCTTCAGGATCAACGGCGAAATTATATTCGGCATAAGTTTTATTCTCATCAAAAGAGATATTGCCCATTAAGCCATGAATGGGTTCTGGAAAAACACATCCGCCCATTATGGTTAATGATGGGATATTTTGGGATATGAGAGGATTTTTTTGATATGCCAAAGCAATATTTGTTTGCGGCGCAATAGCAATTAAAGATATATCACTTGATGTATGATAAACATCCGTTAAAAATTTAGGAGCCGATTTTTTTTGCGTTTGAATATCAAGCAAGGGCCATTCTTCGCTTCCTTGTAATCCGCTTTTGCCAAAAACTTGCTCCAATGTCACCAGCTTTTGAACAAGAGGTTTTGAAGACCCTTTATAAATGGGAATAAATGGTTTATTTGCAAGAGAAATGGTCTTTTTTGCATTAGTGTAGCAATTTTCAAGACCGGAATTTCCGCCGACAACCGTTAAGGCTTCCAGACAAACTTTTTTAGAACCAAGCGCTAATAAAATAGCTAAGGCATCATCTTGTCCGGGGTCGCAATCAATGATAAGTTTTTTCATTTTTTCCTGTTTAAGATATAATCAACTCTTTCTTGGGGTGAAAGATTTTGAGGATAAGTGTCAATTTCATCTAGAATATGAGATAAGCCTTTTTGATTTGCGATTTGAATTGCAAGACCGGGGCGGGCATTAAGCTCTAAAACCATGGGGCCGTTGTTTTTATCCATAACGATATCAGCGCCTAAATATCCAAGACCTGTCATATCGTATCCTTTTGCGGCAATTAAAAGATGCGTTTCCCAATCGGGGACTTTTAAAGTCATTAAGTCGGCCTTTGTGTCTGGATGATGGGTGAGGGGCACATTATGTTGAACGGCAGCAATAGCTTTGCCGGTTTTTATATCAAGGCCGACACCGACAGCTCCTTGATGAAGATTGGCTCTTCCGCCCGATTCTTTTGTTGCAAGGCGCATCATTGCCATTGCCGGATATCCTTTATAAACAATAATGCGCACATCCGGAACGCCTTGAAAACTATAGTCTTTAAAAATATCACTAAAAGAAACCATTTCTTCCAATATAGCCTCATCATATCGGCCACCTAAACTATATAGACCACTTAAGATATTTGAAATATGTTGATAAACTTCTGTGTATTTTAAAACTTTTTCAGAAGCGGTTTGAAAATAATTTTTGGTATATTTTTTGATGACCAACACGCCTTTTCCACCACTACCATGCGCCGGTTTAATCACAAAACTTTTAAATCCTTTAACAAGGGAAAGTAAATTTTTTACTTCATATTGAGCCCTGATAACGCCGATTAGTTTTGGGGTTTGAACATCAACTGTTTGCGCTAATTCTTTTGTTTTGACTTTATCGTCAACAAGAGGGTAAAGTCTTCGTTTATTGTTCAGGCCTATAACACGATAATTTCTGGCATTCATATTTAAAACACCGGCTTTTTTTAATTCATGTGGCCAAACAAATTTTTTTAAAAACATTTTACTTTTTCCTTTTCGCTTGTTTTTTGTTTCTTTTGACAAGCGGAGCAAATCGTTTTAGTTCCGTTAAGCGATATCCTGTGTATGTTCCCAGTAACATTGTGAAAAATAAAATAACAAAGTTTAATTCGTTGAACACAAATGTTATATGTCTGATTGTTTCGTTTTCAATAATAAAGTAAATCAATATTGCAGCCAATACACTGTTAAAAACTTCTTTAACAGCATGATTTAATCCTTCTTCTTCCCATATAATTGAGGCGCGTTCAATAATCCAGGCTAAAATAATAATCGGGAAAAAGAGGGCTGAGGCTCCGATTTTCCAATCCATTTGATATCCGATAATCGAAAAATATTGAATGATTAAAATAACAAAAATAACAACGGCTGAAATGCGTGGGACCAGTAATAAGTTAAGTTTTGAAAGTAAAAATCTTAATCCCAAACCGATACTGACAATTAGCGCAAAACAGCCCAGTCCCGAAAGAAGACCTGTTTCAACCAATGCCATAGAAATCAACATTGGCGTAAAAGTTCCCATGGTTTTGATGCCGATAACATTTCTTAAAATCACAACAAGTAAAATGGCAAGCGGAAAAACCATAAGCCATTTAAGAGCATTTTGTTGTTCAATCGGTAAATTATAAATTGAGTAATTGAAAAAAGGTTCTTTATCCGCATTTTTAGCACGATATTTTGCTAAACTGAAAGATGAATTTAAGGATTTTAAAACAGAATATTTTATTGAAGAATCTTCTCCACCCGCTACGTCAAATAAAGACGCATTACCTTTTTGAAAAGCAATAAAATTGAGCGGAGTTCCTTTTTGTGCCGTTTGAATATCATAAAGTATCCATCCTTTTTTTTCTTTATCATAAACTTCAATCATAACATCAGGAGAAAAACTTTTTTTCCCCTCTTCTAACAAAATGCCACGGATTAATCGTGCCGGAATATTTTGAAGAGCTAATAACTCAATAATTTTTTCAGCTTTTTCTTTTAAACTGATTTGAGGAGGGAAATAAGTATAAACCAATTCGTTTGCTTCATTTTTATTGATAAACTCAATCAAAGTTTTTGTTTGATTTTTTTCTTCATCAGAAGTGCTAAGTGCTAAAATTTCTTTAGCAATCATTAATGTTTCATCATCTAAAACAGGCATCGTTACTGAAGGCACTTCTTCTTCGGTAACGGATAAGTTTTCTTTTACATCATAAATCAGTAAACGATAATAGATATCTTGTTGCTCTGGCGAAGGAGAGCCGGTCAGGATAAAAGAATCATTAGTTGCTTTTGTTTGAAACCCTTTTGCAATAATGCTTTCATCCAATATTTTAAAATGGACATTTTTACTTGGTCTTGCAAAAGTGATTTTAGATTCTTTTGCTGTTGGCATATACGTTAAATGCGCTTCTACTCGCCAAACAGGTGTTTTCTTTTGTGGAGCGAAACTGAAATCCAAATAATTTATTTTATAAAAAATACCACACCCTGCAAAAAAAATTGAACAAAGCAAGCCTAAAATTAAAAAGAGGCGAACAACAATCATTTTTTTAAACATAAATCACCTGTTAATGTAATGTTTTATAAAGAGCAGTATCGACAATGGCACGGCCTTTCAAAATATTACGGCCGATAAGGACTGGATATTTAAATTTTTCTCTGTCAGCTAAAGAAAATTGGGCTGAAATACGTTCTGAACCAATTTTAACTGTCATTAAAACAACAAGTCTTTCTTCTGAAATTTCCTGTCTTTTAATTTTAACTTGTTTATATAAGCGCTTTTCAAAGCGATGTTTTTGACCGGTGCGTTTGTCATGAAAATCAAATGAAACCCACTTATCGCCTTCGCGTTCGAAAAGCTCGATATTTTGAGCATCGAGGGATGAGTTTTCAGCACCGGTATCGATGCGCGCTAAAACAGACTTTTTAAGAGGTGGAAAATAAACAGGTTCAACTTCACCGATAATTCCCAATTTATGGGTTTTCTTTACTTGCTCTTCCAAAGAAACAGCCGGAACGACAACGGTTTTTATTTTTTCAATAACTTTGGGTTCCTGAACTTCTTTTGAAGAAGTTATTGAAGAACAGCCGGATAAAAAAAGACAACAAAATAAAAGGATGGAACTTATTTTTTTCATAAATACCTCTAATAATTTTTTTATTACATTTTAATGAAATCGATTAAAAAGTAAAGAAAAAAATAATTCTGTGCTTGCTATTTTTTGCTAAATAAAATATATCTTTCAGGTAAGGAGTAAAAAATGGCAAAAAAGATAAGAAGATTAGCTTGTATATATCGGCTTTGTTTAAAAGAATTGCGTCATATTCATAAGGCTTGTGCCTGTTCTTATGATGGGTTTAAGGCTGCTTATAAAAGCGAAATTGCTTTTAGACAAGATTTAAATATTTGTGCCTGTTTATTTGTTTTGGCTCTTCTTTTGCCGGTTTCTTTGCTTTATAAGCTTTTAATGATTATGAGCTTATTTATTATTATGATAGCTGAACTTGCCAATACTGCGATTGAAACAACGATTGACAGGATTTCTGCCGACATCCATCCTTTATCTAAAAAAGCAAAAGATATCGGCAGTTCGTTGGTTTTTTTAGCTTTTACCTTGATGATTATTATTTATACCTCCATTATTTTTTCAATTATCTTCTAGGAAACGGATGTTTTTTCTTTGGCGCATGATTTGACTTAAAATGATGCGATGCTTTGTGGTGTTTTTTATAATGTTTATGACTTGCAACTCCTAAAATAACGCCCCCGACAAGAGCCGTTAAACCAAGGGCCGTTGCGACTGAAGAATTATAGGTGGGGGTGTAATTATTTTTTTCAACAACAACGGTTTTTGTTGGTTGAATGTTTTGTATAACAATATTGGGTGTTTCTTCTTCAATATATATTGTTTTATAATATCCGGCCTCGGCAGGTAAACAAGAAAGACATAAAAAAGTTGCCATTAAGGTGAGTGTAATTTTCTTTTTCATTTTAAACTCCTTTTATTTAAAGTGTTCATTTTTGTTAACGAATGAAAAATAAATATGTTCATTTTTATTTCTTGATATCAAAAAATATTTTTTGTAACATGATAAAAAAGAGTTTCAAAATGACTAAAAAATTATATTACACAAAAGCTTTATTAAAAAATGAACTTGATAAATGTTTAAGTTGTAAAGATAAGCCTTGTCAACTTGCTTGTCCTGTCGGATGTGATCCGAATTTTTTTATTAAAAAAGCAAAAGAAAATGATTTTTTAAGTGCTGCAAAATCAATTCGTGAAAAAAATCCATTGGGAGAAATTTGCGGATTGGTTTGTCCTTCAAAATTTTGTATGCAAGCTTGCACGCGATCAAAAATGGATTATCCTGTTAACATTAAAAAAATTCAGGCAACGATTTTAAATGAAGTATCGTCAGAAAATGATGATGTTAGGGAAAAAAGAAAGGAAAAAATTGCCATTGTCGGGGCAGGTCCTGCCGGTATTGGGGCGGCTGTTACCTTTGTTAAAAATGGTTTTAGTTGCACATTATTTGATGAAAATGAAAAAATTGGCGGTATGATTAATTTAATTCCTTCTTCAAGATTGCCTATTAAGGTAATTGATAAGGAATTTTCATCTATCCTGTCTTTAAAAAATTTAACTGTAAAAACGAATGAAAAAATAACAAATCCCATAATCTTGTTGAATAAAGGATATGATTATGTTGTGATGGCAACGGGACAAGGACAGGCAAAAGAACTTAATATTTCAGGTGAAGAATATATGGTTGATTGGGTTAAATATTTAAAACAACCTAATTGCTTTTTGCCTCTTAAAAAAATAGCTGTTATTGGAGCCGGAAATGTGGCGCTTGATTGTGTTAATATTCTTAAAATGCAAGGCGTTAATGATATTGAAATGTTTATGCGCCGTCCGCTTTATTTGATGCGGATTGATAAAGAAAGAGTTATGGAATTAATTGAAGAAAAAGTGAATCTCCACCCAAATATGGCACCGGTTAAAATTGAAAAAAAAGGAAAAAATTTTAATATTGTTAGCGCTAAAACAATTTTAAAAGATGATGAGTTAATTCAAACAAAGGAAGAAAGTTTATACGAAGGTTTTGATTTGGTTATTAATGCAATCGGCGGTAAATCAGATAATCAAGTTCAGCACCAAAATATTTTTTATGCCGGTGAATGCAAAATGAAAGCATCAAGTGTTGTTGAATCATTAGCTGATGGTATTCAAACGGCTTATAAAATTATGAACCCTCTTTTAAAGAAAAAATAAAAACCTATTTTCAAGAAAGAGAAAATACTTGATGATTTTTCACTTTTTTGTTATAATTTCATAAAAGAGGATGTTTTTCATGAAACAGAACGTTCAAAAAAATAATCAGTCGGAAAGTTTAATATATTCAGGTGATGATGTTAAATCACTTGAAAAAAAAGCCAAAGCAGTTATTGCCGGTTTAACACACTCATTTATTTTAGAAGCGAATGATTTTTTAAAAGAAATGGAGTTGTTGCTCAAAGAGGCTTCTTTGCTTGGAAAAAAAGAAAGAGCTTTTCTTTTTAAAAACCGTTTTTTTCAGTTGGCACATGATTTAAAAGGGCAGGGTGAAACATACGGGTTTGATTTGATAACCGTTTTATCTGAAAATATTTGTTTTATTATTAGGAATAAATCTTTTTTTTCGCAAAAGGAAATTGATTGGTTTTTGCTTGATGTTGAGGATATGAAAAAAGTTTTATCTCAGCCCCCACATGGTCTTTCATCAGAATTAAAAAAAGAAATTACCACTCGTTTGGAGAAACAAAAATGTCACAAATAACACCGCATATTTTAGTTGTTGACGATGATACCCGTTTAAGGCGATTGCTGAAAAAATATTTAACGGAAAACGGGTTTATTGTTTCGCAAGCTAGTGGTGCGCAAGAAGCAAAAGAATTGCTGAAATTATTTTCATTTTCGATTTTAATTTTAGATGTGATGATGCCGGGACAAAATGGTCAAGAGTTAACAAAAGAGCTAAGAGCAAACGGATTTGAAACACCTATTTTAATGTTAACGGCAATGGGGGATATTGATAATCGGATCATCGGATTGGAAGCCGGTGCTGATGATTATTTGTCAAAACCTTTTGAGCCGAAAGAACTTTTGCTTCGGATTAATAATATTTTAAAACGACAGATTCAACACGAAGTTAAAAAAGAGGTTTGTTTTGGTGATTGTGTGTATGACATAAAAACAAAACGGCTTTTGAAAAATGATTCACCTGTTTTGTTAACAACGGCAGAACAAGATTTATTAAATGTTTTGGTGTCTTCTTTGGGGGACGCGATTTCAAGAGAAGATATTGCTTTAGCGTTAAAATCGGATAATTTAAGGGCGATTGATGTTCAAATCACAAGATTAAGACGCAAAATTGAAACTGATATTAAAAAACCGATTTGTATACAAACAGTTCGTGGAATGGGATATATTTTGGTGCCGAAATGAGTAAAAAAACGCCGTTTATTTTATTAAAAAGATTTTTGATCTGGGGTAAAGAAACATTAAAAGGAACAAAAATTAAATTGTTGCCTCAAAGTTTGTTTTATCGTTTTATTTTGATTATTTTGTTGCCGCTTATTTTTTTGCAAACGGTCATGTTTTTCTTTTTTTATGATAGGCATTGGCAAACGGTGAGTAGACGATTAGCAACGGATGTGGCAGGTGAAATTCAAATTATTTCTGATTTTATTACTGAAAACGCGACTCAAGATGAGATTGAATCTTTTATTAAAACCGCTCAAAATGCTTTGTCTTTAAAAATTGATTTTAAAGAGAATGACACCATTTTGTTTCAAAATATAAATAAAACGGATGCATCTGTTGGTCATTTAAGTTATGAGCTTGCCAATTTGGATTATCCGGTTTATATGAGCGAAGTGGAAAATAAACAATTAAATGTGTTGGTGCAATTACCACGCGGTGTTTTAACCGTTTCTATCCCGCAAAAAAGATTTTATAGTTCAACGGTTTTGGTTTTCTTAGGATGGACAATCGGTTGTTCTGTTTTATTGTTTTTAATTGCATTTTTGTTTATGAAAAATCAGGTTCGTTCGATTGAAAAATTGGCAAGAGCCTCTGAATTATTCGGTATCGGGCATGATGTGGCGTTTAAACCGGCAGGAGCAACAGAAGTGAAACGCGCCGGATTGGCCTTTTTGTTGATGAAAGACAGAATTTTAAAATATTTAAGTGAAAGAACAACAATGTTAGCCGGTGTTTCTCACGATTTAAGAACACCATTAACCAGAATGAAACTGCAACTTTCCATGATGCCGAAAGATGAAACAACAAGAGATTTAACAGAAGATGTGGATGAAATGGAAAAAATGCTTAATGGCTATCTTTCCTTTGCCAGAGGTGAAGGAAAAGAAACGCCGGAATTATTCCGTTTGGACGAGCTTGTTGAGATGCTTGTTGAAAAACAAAAGAAAATTGATCAAGATATTTCGTTGCATATCGAAGAAAGTGTTTCAATTACGGGACGCTTGAATGATTTAACAAGAGCCATAACAAATATTTTAACAAATGCGGCCCGCTATGCAAAAAAAACAAAATTGACTTTGGGTATTCGAAATAAAAAAGCTTTTTTAATGTTTGATGATAATGGCCCCGGTATTCCAAAAGAAAAAAGAGATGATGTTTTTCGGGCATTTTATCGTTTGGAATCATCCAGAAACAAGTCAACCGGTGGAATTGGTTTAGGTTTAACGATTACAAGAGATATTATTTTGTCACACGGTGGTGAAATTTCATTAGCCGAAAGCCCGTTAGGAGGGTTAAGAGTGCTTATTTACTTGCCTCTTTGCGGTCTTGAAACGCCTCAACCGGATAAGGACTGAAAATAAAAAAAATCCAACTCTTTTAAAAAAAACAATTTTTTGCAAAGATATCGCATTTTTTTGCTTGCAACTTCATTTTCAAAGTTGTAATATGAAACATATTCTATGGCTTTAAGAGTTAAAAATAATTTCTCTTTGGAGATGGAATAAAGAAAAATATATGTTTTTCAGGGGGATAGTAAAGACATGTTTCAACAAAAAATTCTTCTCTTTGTTTGTGTATTTGGTTTGTTTTCAGCCACTTCTTTTGCTGGTACATTTGAAAGCCTTGAAATTGCACAAGGAGATGGTGATCCAAGAGAAAGTTTAATTCAAGATCGTTTGGCATCTGCAAAAAGTTTGGCGGATGAAGAGGTGGCAACTGTTACGGCTGAAGGGGATTTTGTTGTGCCGACCTATTTGTTACAAACAGTAGAAGACACAATGGAAGAAAAACCGGTCCAAGTAACGACAAGGGTTGAAAAGGAGTTGCCGGTTGTTGTTGTGACTCAAACGGAAGTAACGCCTGTTGCTGAGCAAATGGAAGTTGAAAGAAAGTTAACGGGTAGTACACATCAAACAAGAAAAATTTATAATGAGGCTGTTGGGCATAAGTCGAAAAAAATGACTAAAAAAACAGCTGATGATTCTAACAAAAGTATTAAATTAAGAGAAAGTTTAGTTTCGTCAACGGATGATGAAATTAACGATATTCTCTCTGGCGAGCATGAAAGTCAAACGGTGTCTTCAGATAAAAAACCGTTGTTGTTGCCGCTTAAGGGGAAAGTTAATAAGAGTGCGATTAAAAAAACGGATGAGGTTTTTCCAAAACCTGTGTTGAATACATATTCATCTGTTTATGCGGATAAAATTATTGAGGCAGCTAAATCAAATGAAAAATTGCCATTGATTATGCCAATGGATTTGAAAGTTTCGTTTTATCCGAATGCAACGGATTTTTCAGGCAAAACAATTAAATGGGTTAAAGCTTTTTCGTTTAGAGCGTTGCAAGATCCAAGATATGTTATTCAGGTTCGTTTAAGTAAGGAAAAGCCGTATTTGCAAGAAAAAAGATTGCGCCTTGTTGAAAAGATTTTAATGGGTTCCGGATTGTCAAAACATCAGTTGGTTGTTGATTATGTGGATAGACCGGAAGACAGTCTTGTTTTAAGAATGGTAAAAAAAGAGCCGGATACTTCCTCAAAGTCGACCGGTAAAACGAAAAAAGTTATTAATTGGTAATTGGAAAGGGAGTTGAAATGAAACAAATGTTTTTAAAGCAAACAATGATTGCCGGCTTATTGTTTCTTAGTGCCGGTATATTGAGTGGATGTACCTCTTTAGAAGGAACATCGGATCAGATGGTTGAACCTGATTATCCTCAACAAGAAATTGCTCCGGCTTTTGAAGTTGATACAGGTATTTGTTCTCCTGAAAATCCAAGCGCCTGCATTGTTTCATTCGAAGATGCTGATGTGATGTTAGGTCAAGCGCCGGCTTATGATCAAATGGCTGTTGCGACCAATTCAGCTTATTCGGTTCCACTTAATTCAGTTTCAATTTCCGTTCCGATGATTGAGGAAGGGTTATCAGTAAAAGAAAAAATAGCTCAACGTGAATTGGAAAAACAAGATTTGGCGTTAACGCCGGTTGATGGCGCTTCTGTGATTTGTAATGGTGAAGATTGTGCCAATCAATTATTTAAAACCGAAACACAAAAAGAAGTTCAAACAACAATTACTGAAGAAAAAACATTAAGAGCCGTAACATTAAATGATAAAATCGCTTATGGTGAAGCAAATCATGATTGGGAAGCCAAAGCCGGTGACACAATGAGAAGTTTGTTACGTCAATGGGGTGAAAGTTCGGGTTGGACTGTTGTATGGAAAATTGACAGAGATTATCAATTAGAAGCAGGTGTTGTTTTTAGAGGGAATTTTACAGAAGTGGCCGCAGCTTTTGTTCGCTCATTTGCAAGAGCAACGCCGGCTCCAATCGGAACATTTTATAAAGGAAACAGAGTATTGGTCATAAGTGCGCAGGAGAATGAAAATGCTGATTAAACCCGTCAAATTATTTTTAACATTGGCTATTCTTGCAACAAGTTTTTCCTTAACGGCTTGTAACAAGTATGCTGAAAAAACGGATGCTAAAATCGAAACGGTTTTAGAAAAAGCGGATGATTATTTGCAACAAGCAACCATTCCGGATTTGCCGGAAGAAACGGATACGGTTCGCACAAAAGAAGATATTTGGTTGGGTAATACCAGTGTTAAAATTTCGCAAGGGGATAGTTTGCCTGCCGAAATGGAAGAAGAAGATGCTTTGACTATTACCATTTCTGAAGAAGCCACTTTGCCGTTTTTAGCAAATGAAATTTCAGATGCTACCGGCTTGCATGTCCGTTTGGATAGTTTGAAAGCTTCAAAAGAAATTCCAGCAGAAACAATTCCAATTAATTACACGGGGACACTCAGTGGATTATTAGATTATATTGCAAACAGATATGGTGTTTGGTGGCGTTATAAAAACAATACAATCAGTTTTTACAGCCAAGAAACTCGTATTTTTAACATTTACGCTTTACCGGTTGAAACAAGCATTTCAAATTCATTGTCAGGTGCCGCAATGGGAAGTTCTGATAACAGCACTTCAAATTCAACTTCAACGTTGACTTCTTCTGCTAATTTGGCATTATGGGATAATATTGAAAACAGTTTGAATCAAATTGTCGGTGAAGAAGGTCAGCTTTCTTTCAGTAGAGTTGCCGGAACGGTCACAATTACGGCCAGTCCGTTCATTATCAAAGAAGCGGCTGACTGGATTAATGCTTTTAACCAAAAATTATCTCGTCAGGTTGCAATTTCTGTGAAAGTTTTGCAAGTTTCTGTTTCAAATCAGGATAATTATGGATTTGATTTAGGTTTGGTCTTTAATAATGCCGATATTTTGGGAACATTTTCCAGCGCATATTCTTTAGGCGGATCAGCAACGGCCGGAACATTGTCAATGATGCTTTTAAAACCGGATTCAAAATGGATGAATTCAAAAGCAATTATTCAAGCTTTCTCCGTATTAGGGAAAACATCCTTGGTCACATCTGCCAGTGCCACAACGTTAAACAATAAAGTTGCGCCGATTCAAATTACAACACAAGAAAATTACGTGAAAGAAACAAATGTTTCAACTTCAGGAAGCGGAACGGATAGAAGTGTTGACGTTGATATGGAAACAGATACATTAAATTATGGGTTCATGATGGAAGTTTTACCAAGAATTTTAAATCACGGAAACTTAATTGTAATGTTCTCATTAAATTTAACGGATTTGGTTTCATTAACAAACTTCACTTCAAACGGTGCTCAAACAAATGCTGATACATTGGAAAGCGAATCATCTGACAGTGATGATAAAGACGATGAAGAAGATGATAGTGATGCCGCTGATGATGCCAGCACGGTTGTTCAATTACCGAAAATTCAAACACGCGGATTCATCCAAGAAATCGCCATGCGTTCAGGTTCAACGCTTGTGTTGACAGGGTTTGAAAAAGTTCAAGACAGAATGACAACAACAGGTATCGGTAAAGCAAAAATCGGTATTTTAGGTGGCGGTGCATTGAATGAGAATGTAAGAGATGTTCTTGTTATCTTGTTAACGCCGGAAGTTTTGGAATCGCCGCTTTCTGCAGAATCCCGTATGAGAGATTTTTAAGGAGTCCTAAGGAATGACAGATGAACGCGATGCCTTGATAGGAACAACGCAACCGACCGAAAATCAATTTTCTCCGACCGAGATGGTTGAAAGAGGGACCGTTGTTATTAAAAAGGTCAAATATGCCGTAGGGTTGATTTGGCAACCGCTTCAAGATCCGGATAATCCATCTCCGGAAATCAGAGAGGCGATGGAAACGGATGCGGATTCGGATTTATACTGTTTGCGCATTACGGCATCTCCTCAATACGGTTTGGGCCGCAAATCAATGGGGCATCGCACCGGTGAGCTTTCATTAGCCGCTACCATTGCTTCCGCTTTATCGGATAAGACATCCATTTGCGCTGTCTTTAAGGTAGACGAGGGCTGGTATTTTGTTGCTGTTAGAAATGACTTAATTTTATCTGAAAATGATGTTCTTTTTAAAACTCAAGAAGAAGCAGAGAATGCATTTTATCGGATGATGAGCGTTCCGGATTGGGACGTTAAAATTGTTCCGCCGGATTGGAATGTTGACGGCGCTATTACAAAGCCGATTGAATCTATTATCAGAGAATCTCGTGTTCGTGTTCGGTTAGAAGAATTAGGGGCGAGAAAGAAAAACCAAATTTTATTGGTTATCGGTATTGCGCTTGTTATTGCGTTACTCAGTTTTGTTTATTCAATGTTTACGGTGTTTACACCTGTGATTCAACAAGAAGAAAAAATTGAACCGATTGCCATTCCTGAAATTATTAAACCGGTTGAACCAACGCCGGAAAAACCGAAACCATGGGAAAAAATCCCCGATATCAAAACATTTTCAAATAAATGTTGGAATAATGCTTATCAGTTAAAAACATTAAACATTCCGGGATGGGCTTTAGGTATTGTCACATGCACAACTTCCGGTTTAACAACTTCTTGGTCAAGAGGGTCGTCAGACATTTGGACAAATCCGCCTCGGATTCGTTGGATTAAAGCTGCATTAAATGAATATAAAATGACAAATGTCAATATTCAAATTAATAAAGATGGTGCATCGGCCAAGGGCAGTGTTTCTTTTTATGATATTCCATTGATTGCATCTGTCCCGCTTTATACGGAACAGCAACTTTGGGAAGAATTAACAGATATTAAACAAGCCGTTAATTTGTCGATTGAATTTCAACGCAAAACGGTTTTAGATCCACCGGATAATCCGGATGGCTCAAAGCCGGAGCATCAACAAGAATATGTTTACTATTTGTTTTCCATCACTTCTTCTTATACCCCGTTTGAATGGCTAACATTCTTTAGCAAATTTCCGGGGTTGGAATTGACAAAAATTGAATTTAACCCATTATCAGAACCGGACGATCCGAATAAATGGAAATATGAAGGGAGAATCTATGCAAAATAAAACATTAATTTTATTAGGAGCACTTGTTTTATCAACAACCTCTTTGGTTTCGCCCGCAAGGGCTCAAGAAGCGGCACCGGCTGTTCAGCCGAGTGAAGTAAGTCAAGCTGCTCAAGAGCAAGTGGTTGTCCCGACTGAAGAAAAAACAAAAGTCGTTGATGAAATGTTGGGAGAAAATGTTAATATTAATCCGGATAAAATTGTTGATTTCCCTGTTCGTCCTTCATTAGGAAGTCTTGAAATGGCAACGCTTCCGGGGATTAATGAAACATTAATTACGGGGCCGGCTCCGGTTGGTGAATCATTATCTTCCAAAGATATGCCGAGTGAGCAATTATTGGGTCGTATTACAACGGAAGTTTTCCAAGAAATGGCTGATTTGGAACGTGGAAATGTTTTCTTAAAACTTCAAAGTCAAAAAGAAGAACTGAAAAATAATTTAGAAAGCTTGCGCGCCAAATATAGACAAGCTCGTTTAGATGAGATTGCTAAACGTGAAGAAGTTGTTCGTTCACGTATTGATTGGTGGCAAAAACAAGAAAATATCCGTATTGAAATGGAAAAGAAAAAAGCTGAAACAGAAGCAATCGAACAACAAATTGCTGAAGCCGAAGAGCTTAGAAATAAACTCAGATCGGAAGCTATGGCGGAAAAAGAGGCTGCTAAAAATATGCCGGCACCGGTTGAACAAGCTTCTCCCGTTAAAGAGGAGGCCAAAGTTGCTGTTGTTGAGCCGGAACCAGCCCCTACGCCGGAACCCGAATTCTCCGGATCAGTTGGCCAATCAGCCACCTCTTTATATTCTTTACTTGGGGTTAGAGGGTTAAAAGGCAGATTGACGGCAAGACTTGAAAATAAAGAAGATGGAAGTGTTTTAAATGTTAAAAAAGGACAACGTTTAAAAACAGGCCACAAAATTTTGCGCGTTGATCGTGATTCCGTTCAAGTATCTTTTGCCGGTCGTGTTGAAGTTATCTTACTTGCTTCACCCAAAACAATCGTTGAT